>JANPGE010000147.1:0-11751 GCA_031423805.1 Segetibacter sp.
TTGAGCTCCCAACAACAAGCCATTGTACGCTTCGCATTGACAAAACAAAAAGAACAATAAAAATATTTTATAACAAGAAAGGTTATTAACAAAAACTTGAAAGTTGAGTGAAATCTGTCAACTAAAATCATGGAGCTTCAAATACTAATCTTTAAACCCTAAACCCTAAACCTAAACTCTAACCCCTAAACTCTAACCTCCTTACGCTGCCACCCTCATCTTGCTCCCTCTGCTCTTTTACCTGTTTGATTAAAGCCTATATTTTATAAATTGTGTAAAATCCTTTTTTGTAAAAAAAGTGCATAGTATTATTAGTACTATACACTTCATTATCTAAAGTGGTTTTTCAACAATAGCCGGGGAGGGGATAACCGGGATAGCAAAAAAAATCCTATTAATTAAGTGAAAAGGGTTGAAATACCTGTTACTAAAAATAAGGGATATAATAAATACAAAAAATATTATTTAAAAAAATAGTTTGTTATGATAAGTAATTGTAGCTTAGCAATTGGGTAAATATGATAAACAATAGAACGTTGTATTGGCACCAAGACAATGTAAAAAGTTTAGGATTAATTCATTTAAAATCAATCTTTATTCTTTATAAGCAAGTCGTATAAATCGGGCAATCGGCGAGTTAGTAGCAATTTTTCCATTTCAACATAAATAACAACCAATATGACAAAGAGAATTTTGAATTTATGCGCATTCCTGTTAGTATTTCAAGTAGTCTCAATTGCACAAGAAATAGATTTGAGAAAATTAGACATTGATAGATTTAAAGAAATATGCGCTAAACAATTTTGTAAGAATGGAAATAGCAATTCTTGCACAGAAAAAATGAAAAATTTAGAACTGGTTGCAAGTTATATTAAAGCCGATGAGCGGGTAACCAACCTCAAATTAGCAGCTTTCTTTTTTGCAACAATTGCTGTAGAAACAGGAATAAAAAACTTTAACCCAACGGAAGAAATAGGAAAGGGTAAGGGTAGAAATTATGGAGTAGTAGACAAGAAAACTGGACAAGTTTACTATGGAAGAGGTTGGGTTCAACTAACTCATAAAGGAAACTATCAAAATGTATCTTCCATAATGAGGATAGACTTTGTGAATAAACCTGAACTTGTATTAGAACCTAAGAATGCCTACGAAATATTGTATTTATCTACAACAAAGGGGTGGTTAGAAACTTATAGGTCAAATGATAAAGGAGCTGGTGGTACAATTCCTATAAAGGTTACAGATTTTATAGACAATAACGGTAATCTGGACTACTCGTTGACAAGAGCTGTGATAAATGCAAACGCAGTTGGTAAAAACCCTGAAAGATTTGAGTATAAAAAAGGTTGTTTTATTCCTAGATCAGAATTTTTGGACGCTTCAAAAGAAAATAAAAAAGCTTCAATATTTTTTGAAAGAGCTTTAAAGTATGGTTTAGGCATAGAAGCAAAAGACGACGCAGTCAAACTATTGCCATTAATCGAACATAATAAAACACCTTCAGCAGGATGTTTTATAAGAGATGATAATGGAGCCATTTATTGTCAACTATATTCGGATGAAGGCTTTTTCTTCAATCTAACTGGTCATGAAGAACAATTCGAGCAAATTAAGGACAAAAAAGGATTTCCAAAAGGTTATGATTATGGGTTTAAAAAGCAGGATACAACAATCTTTATTAAAGAAACCATATTAAAAAAAGAGGGCTCATATGAAACTAATAAATATCAAATCATTATAAGAATTGGTGGCAAAGAGTATAGACAAACTTTAAGTGGCTTTTGTGGAAGCTAAAACTGCTGCCAACATGAACTGTTTTATGCATGGTGTGGCTGGTCGTTGTTAACATCAGTCAACTTTTATTCTTTATTGTGGTTCAGTTCGGGCAGGCGTTATAAATTGGCTTATGAATAAAACATCAGCAATGTTGCAATTATTGGGTTTCGGTTATATGGCGGGTTTCAAAATTTAGCGCAACACAGTAATAAAATTTGAAATATGAAAATCAATTGCATAGACAAGGAGATTAAAAAAGTATTTGAAACTGGTTACTATCATGTGCCTAGATTTCAAAGACCCTATTCTTGGGAAAAGGAACAAATCGCCGAATTTTGGAATGACACAATAAAAGAAAGTGAGTCAGACTATTTTATTGGCTCAATAGTAGTTTATAAAAAGACAGATGACTTATTCGGAATAGTTGATGGACAACAAAGATTAACAACTATTACGATGATTTTATGTGCATTGCGTGACTTTTATATTTCTGAGAAGTTTGACAATTCGGCACAAGGTGTGCACAAATTAATTGAAAAGGTCGACTTAGATAACAAAAGCAATTTCATATTGCAAACAGAGACATCATATCCATATTTTCAAGAGCACATTCAAAAATTTGAAGATCCTGAAATTGATGTAGAATATGGACAGGAAGAAATTAATTTGAAAAATGGTTTTGAGCAAATTATCAAATACATAAAAGGTGAAATTGATTCAATAAAAGCCAATAATCAAATTAAGAAAGACAAACTAAAACTACATGTTCAAGACAAACTAAATGAAATACGTGACAGGACTTTAAAGTTAAAGGTAATTTATATTGAGTTAGATGACGAAGATGATGCTTATGTAATTTTTGAAACTCTAAACACGAGAGGAAAGGATTTAAGCGTTGGCGATCTTGTAAAGAATTACTTAACAAAACATATTAAAGCAAAAAATGCTATTGTAGATATTCCTAAAGATAAATGGAATATTATTAGGAGTAACATAGATAGTACGGCTAAAGAACTTGAAGTTGACACGTTTTTGTTGCATGTTTGGCTTTCAAAGTTTGATTATACAACTACTAAAACTTTGTTCAAAAAATTAAAAAAATCAATTAAGCCAAGTCAAGCAAAAATTTTCTTGGACAATTTAGTGACAGATAGCGTAACCTATAAAAATATTTTTGACACAGACACTAAGAAATGGACGAAGAATGAGTTGCCATTAAAGAATTCTTTAAAGACACTATATAGTTTCAACGTAACACAACAAACCCCTATGGTTCTTTCTGTAATGCGTGAATATAATTTAGGTAAGTTAAAATATAAGTATGCTAAAGAGGTATTAGATTCAATTGAACACTTTCACTTTATTTTTACTGCAATAACCTCTCAACGTTCATCTGGTGGAATCGCAACAATGTACTCAACTTATGGTAGAAAACTTTCTACTGCGCCTGATGACGCTTCTCGATTAGTAGTAATTCGTGAGTTAAGACAAAAAATGAGAGAAAAAATTCCAACTTTTGAAGAATTTCTTGCTGCTTTTAGAACTCTGAAATTTACTAACGGCTACACTAAGCAAAAAAGAATTATTCAGTATACTCTTTCAAAATTTGATAATCACTTTAACTCAAATGGCGTTTCAATAAATTATGACCTAATGACATTAGAACATATTTTACCTCAAAATCCATCTACAAAGGCAGTTAATCATGACAGTTATATTGGACAAATTGGTAATCTTATATTAATTGACGAACAAACGAACAATGCATTAGGAACTAAGTCCTTTGTTGACAAAAAAGTTATTTTACAAAAGGCAAACATTCATTTGGATAAAACCATTTTAAAATCAACAGACTGGACACAAAAAGAAATTGATGAAAGAACGTTAGATATTGCAACTAAAGCATTTAATACTGTTTTCACAATCTAAGAAAAAAGGCAGCAGCTACATGAACTGTGTAAAAGTTGTGGCTAACATCGGGCATCGTCAACCCCTGCTAGCGAAAGTGTTCGTTGCACTTGTTGAAGAGAAGTGCTTGCATTAAAACCTAATATTATTATACTTTGATTACTTTAATAAAAGTCAAATACCCCCAAAAGGATCTTATGTTTAGAAAAAATCTACCTAACGTTTGTTAGAATTTTACAACTTTTCCCTTAATTTTACCGTTCATAAAAAAACGCATTTGTGAAAATGGCGACCCTTACTAAAAATAAGACTGAAAAACTTGACCAGATTCTGAAAGAGGCAGCTAAACTCTTTAGACAAAAGGGCTTTGGCGGCACAAGTATGAGGGATTTGGCTGCACAGTTAGGTATGGAAGCCGCAAGTATGTATTATCACATAGGCAGCAAAGATGAAATTTTGGAAAAAATCTGCTTTGAAGTTGCCAATAATTACCTTGAACATTTAGAAGAAATAGAAGCACAGAAGACAATACACATTGACAAACTGAAAGAACTCATACGCTTTCATGTACGTATGATGATTGTAAATGGACCTGAAGTTTCGGTAACCAATCACGATTGGAAATACCTCACCAAAGAGAAATTGGCCACTTTCAAAGAGTTAAGAAAATTGTATGAAACACGGCTGGAAACATTGATTTCAGCAGGTATAGAGGCCGGTGAATTAGCAGAAGTAAATCCGCAGGTTGCATTGTTCACCATATTGTCATCCCTGCGTTGGGTAGAGTATTGGTGGAAGCCACAACGAGGAATCGGTGCAAAAGAGTTGGAAAACAACATCATTACTTTGTTATTAAAAGGAATAGAAAAATAAATTTTAGTGCCACTTTGTGCTTTCGTGGTTTAAATAGGTCTTAAATGAGCAGATTTCACAAAATACGAATCAAAAGAATCAACCGAGAAACCCCCGACTGTGTTTCGTTGTCGTTGGATGTACCAGAAGATTTAAAAGAAACTTTTAAATACAGCCAGGGGCAGTACCTTACTTTTCGCCGCATGGAAGATGGGGAAGAGGTAAGACGTTCATACTCACTCTGCAGCAGTCCGGTAGAAGGAGAATGGAAAGTGGCAATAAAAAAAGTTCCCGAAGGGAGGTTTTCTACCTATGCTACCTCAACATTAAAAGTAGGGGATGAGTTGGAAGTAATGCCACCCGCAGGCCGTTTCTTTACAATCCTTGACAAAGACAACGAAAAAAACTACCTGTTTTTTGCAGCAGGTAGCGGCATTACACCTGTTTTGTCCATCATCAAAACCATTCTACACGCGGAACCCAAAAGTGCGGTAACGCTAATTTACGGCAACAAGGGCCGCAACTCAATCATCTTCAAAGAAGAGATAGAAGGGCTAAAAAACAAGTACATCAACCGGATGAGTGTGCACCACATTCTTAGTCGTGAACAGGGCGATACAGAGATATTATTTGGCAGAATTGACAAAGAAAAAACGAAACTGATTTTGGATAAAATCATCAGTCATGATCAGATAGACGAATGTTTTGTTTGCGGCCCCGAGGAAATGATTCATGCAGTAACCGCTACCTTAACCGATGCAGGATTGGACAAGAAAAAGATTCATTTAGAATTGTTCACTACTACACAGACAGGCCAGAAACAGTACGTTCCCAGGCAATTGACAAAAGAAGAACATGATAAAATAAGCCACGTAACTATCAAGCTAGATGGTTCCGTCCGAAAATTGGACATGTCCTATTACGGCGATACAATTTTGGAAGCCGCATTGGCTACTGGAGCTGATTTACCCTTTAGTTGCAAAGGCGGCATGTGCAGCACTTGCCGTGCAAAGGTGACCAAAGGCAAAGTAGAAATGGATGTCAACTATTCATTAGAGCCCGAAGAAGTAGCAGCAGGTTATGTTTTAACTTGCCAGGCCAGACCATTGAGTGACGAGATTGAAGTGGATTTTGATGTGTAATCCACATCAATAAAAGAGTAAATTTGTAAGTCTAAAATCATTTTTTATGTATTCGGAAGCAAGAAAACTGGAGCTTATTAACCGACTTCAAAAAGTTTCAGATGAAGATACCTTACTGAAATTAGAAGCTATTTTGAAACCAGCTATTCAAGACCAAATAAAAAAACCTGATTGGAGCATAATTGCAGGCATGCTTACACAAGAAGAAACGAAGCAAATGAAACAAGCTATTTACGAGGCTTGCGAACAAATTGATGAAGATGCCTGGAAGTAGAATTTTGGTAACCATCATTATTTCTTTTTTAGGCTTCATTGGCAGCTTGCCCCGTCAATGTTGCGGGGTCGCACTCTTGTACAACAAATCATTATTGAACTTTTTCAACCGAGAAACATAAAACACAGCATCATGGAACCACTTACAATAAACATGGAAGAGCAATTCGAAACAAGAATTGCAAACGAAATAAGGATAGAGCCAAAAGATTGGATGCCGGATGCGTATCGCAAAACGCTCATCAGGCAAATATCTCAACATGCCCATTCTGAAATAGTAGGTATGCTGCCTGAAGGCAATTGGATAACCCGTGCCCCTTCACTGAAAAGGAAATCAATTCTCATGGCCAAAGTGCAGGATGAAGCAGGTCACGGTTTATACCTCTACAGCGCTGCTGAAACTTTGGGAACTACAAGAGACCAAATGATTGCCGATCTTCATTCAGGTAAAGCAAAATATTCAAGCATTTTCAATTATCCAACACTGTCATGGGCAGATATGGGTACCATTGGTTGGTTGGTAGATGGAGCAGCTATTATGAATCAGGTGCCGCTTTGCCGTACATCTTACGGGCCTTATGCAAGGGCAATGGTAAGAGTGTGCAAAGAAGAGAGTTTTCACCAACGGCAAGGTTTTGAAATAATGATGGTGCTGTGCAAAGGTTCCAAAGAACAAAAGGAAATGGCGCAGAATGCATTCAATCGTTGGTGGTGGCCTACACTCATGATGTTTGGTCCAAAAGATTCCGAATCACCCAATTCTGAACAATCTATGCGCTGGAAAATAAAGCGTTTCAGCAACGACGAACTTCGTCAACGATTTGTAGATATGATGGTTCCACAGGCAGAGTACCTTGGTCTATCTGTTCCGGATAATGATCTGAAATGGAACGAAGATCGTGGTCATTACGACTTCGGCGAAGTAAATTGGGATGAGTTTTGGAACGTAGTAAAAGGCAACGGCCCTTGCAATAAAGACAGGATAAACACCCGTGTAAAGGCGCATGAAGACGGTGCATGGGTAAGAGAAGCAGCAATGGCTTATGCTGTAAAACAACAACAAAGGGAAGAAAAGAAGATAATGGTGGCGTAGTAAAGCAAATAAAAATATGTTTATAAAAAGAAGAATAACGGCAAGTTTTATTGCTTATATAGTGTTTCTAATACTTGCTGTTTACACTAAAATGATTCATAACAGTCAGGCTCAAAATTTTCTGATAATGGGCGTTATTGCTTGGCTTGTCTTTACAGGATTTGCGCTTTTGGAAGTCAATACTTCCAAAAAAATAAATGGCCCCGAGAAAAGAAGATGGACACTCGGTTTAATTTTTTTCGGTGGTATTGTTGGGATAATTTATTTCTTTTTAGGAAGAAGGAGAATTGCCTGACGAGTAGTAAAACTATCAAAGCAGGATTAGCTGCCATTAAAAACGAAAGTACAAGTGAGTTTCACAACGATCTCGAACAAAATTCAATTGCCCGTTCAAAAAAAATAGAAAAACATGAACAAACACGATTGGCCTTTATGGGAAGTTTTTATCAGGAGCAAGCAGGGACTTGACCATAAACATGTTGGCAGCCTTCATGCAAGTGATGCACAAATGGCTATTGAAAATGCAAGAGACGTTTATACCCGCCGGTTGGAAGGGGTGAGCATTTGGGTTGTGGAGTCTAAACACATTCATGCTTCTAACCCGGATGACGCAGAAGCATTTTATGACCCGGCAAATGACAAAGTGTATCGCCACCCGACTTTTTATGATGTTCCGGACAGTATAAAGCATATGTAATTTTGGGAGTTTAGGGTTTAGGGTTTAATGTTTAGAGCGGAATCGTGTTTGTCAATAAGCAACATTCAGGTTAGCTCATAGTTTATAGTTCAAAGCTCATAGTTTAATTTTAAAGAAATGTTACACGCAGAAATTATCTCAACACCGCTACAGGCTTATGATACAAACACCAAGCAGTTGGTGTTCAATTATACGCTGCAACTGGCAGATACCAGTTTTATTCTGGCACATCGGGTGTCTGAATGGTGCGGTCATGGACCCATCCTGGAACAAGATATGGCCATGAGCAACATAGCACTTGACCTGTTAGGCGAAAGCCGAAGCCTTTATCAATATGCAGCGGAACTGGAGGGTAAAGGCCGCAGCGAAGATGATATGGCTTACCTGCGACCTGCTATTGAATATAGGAATCCATTGTTAGTAGAACATGAAAACGGAAACTTTGCAGATACTGTTATGCGGCAGTTTTTGTTTGATGTATTTCACTACTACCTTTTGCAACAATTGAAACACGGTTCGGATGACCGTCTTGCAGCCATCGCTTCAAAGTCTTTTAAGGAAGCATCTTACCATATAAAATGGAGCAGCGAGTGGGTCATAAGATTGGGCGACGGAACAGACGAAAGCAAACAAAAGATTGAAGCCGCATTACAGGAACTTTGGTCTTACTCCGGTGAGTTGCTAACGATGACTGCAGATGAAAAATCCTTGATGGAAATGAAGATATTGCCTGATTATGCACTCATCAAAAATCAATGGGATGCGCATGTTGCTAAAGTTTTTGAAGCAGCTACTTTGGCAGTTCCTGAAAATGTATTTATGCAAACCGGTGGTAAAGAAGGAAGGCATACCGAAGCACTCGGATTTGCATTGGCAGAATTGCAATATATGCAACGTACTTATCCGGGATTAGAGTGGTAAGTGGTTCGTTAATAAAATTTACTTTTACAAAAACACTTTTATGCCTGAAGTAATTATAACATATAAAAACGCCAAGACTTTAGAAGCTTTGAAAGACTTTGCTAAATACTTTGATTTTAGCATTTCCACACCTAAAAAAAAATCTCCTTCAAAAAAAGAAGGGGACAGGATTTATTTTGTCAATGGAGTTCCTATAAAAAAAGGGGACGACTCAATTGATATGACTGGTTTAAAACAGGTCTTTACCGGTAAAAATATTGACGCAAAAGAATTAAGAAAGAAAGCATGGCAAAGGAAAAAGTGATTTGTGATACAGATGTGTTGATTAATTATTTTGATGAAAAAAATAGCCGGCATGTTGAGACAATAAAAATTCTCGAAAAAAATATTATTTTAGATAATGTTATGCTTTCTTCAATTTCAAAAATGGAATTGATTTTAGGAGCCACAAACAAAGCAGATTTACACAGGATAAATAGGGATATTGAACGGCTAAACATAACCCTTATCAATTACGAAATAAATGAGCATGCCATTTTTCTTCTTCAAAAGTATTCGCTTAGTCATGGATTGAGTTTGCCGGATAGTTTGATCGCCGCAACTTCTATTGTAACTGGATTTGAACTATTTACCTACAATGTTAAAGACTACAAGTTCATTGACAAGATCAGGTTGTATAAATTCTAATCGCATAAAAATAAATGAACGAGACCGAAAAAATATGGCACCTGTTAGAAGATGTTTGCGACCCCGAAGTGCCGGTGTTGAGTGTATTGGATTTGGGTGTAGTTAGAAATGTAGAGGTAATTAATGAAAAGGTCACCGTAACAATTACACCAACCTATTCAGGTTGCCCTGCAATGAGTACGATTGCCATGGACATCAGGCTGAAACTTTTAGGCGAAGGTTACAAAGATGTGCAGATAAATACGGTATTGACTCCGGCATGGACAACAGATTGGATGAGCGAAGCAGGCAAACAAAAGCTGGAAGCGTATGGAATTGCACCACCGGTGCAGCCCCTAAATAGTATGAACGAATTGTTTGCGAAAGATGTGGTAGTAAAATGTCCATTGTGTAAGTCCGAAAATACTTTTTTGATTAGCCAATTTGGTTCTACCGCATGCAAGGCATTGTATCAATGCAAGGATTGCAAAGAACCTTTTGATTATTTTAAATGCTTGAAATAAAATATCATCAGTATTATGTATTTTGCTGTAACTAACGTAATCCCTTTACTAAATTATCAACTTCATCTTACTTTTAATAATGGAGAAGAGAAAATCTTTGACATGAAGCCTCATTTGACCAAAGGCATATTTCAGGAGTTAAAAGACACAAACCTATTTAATACTGTGAAAGTGTGTTTTGACACAGTGGAATGGGCAAATGATGCAGATATAGATCCAGAAACACTTTATAATGGGAGTATAAAAATTTAGTGTTTAATGTTAACTGTGATGCAAAGTTTGAAATAGCATTAATCAAAAACAAAGTTTATGAACGGAATAGATTTCTTAATCGAAGGTAGCATAGCCACCATAACCCTTAACCGGCAAGAAGTGTTTAATAGCTTCAATACCGCCATGGCAAAGGCTTTGCAGCAGTGCCTGGATGAATGTGAAAGTGATGATAATGTAAGGGTAGTCTTATTAACAGCCATTGGTAAAGCCTTTTGCGCCGGACAGGATTTGAAAGAAACTATTGGTGAAAATAAAATTCCAGTAACTCAAATTGTTGAGGAAAATTACAACCCGATTATTCTCAAGATTAGACAATTGAATAAACCTGTAGTAATTGCAGTAAATGGAATTGCAGCAGGAGCGGGGGCAAACATTGCCTTATGTGGCGACATAGTTGTGGCAAAAGAGTCCGCAAGTTTTATTCAGGCTTTCAGCAAGATTGGATTAATCCCAGATTGTGGGGGGACATATTTCCTACCACGATTAATTGGTTCGCAAAGAGCTGCAGCACTTATGATGACCGCAGACAAAGTGACCGCAAAAGAAGCTGTGGAAATGGGAATGATATACAAAGCATTTCCTGATGAAGAATTTGAAAAAGAAGTGAAAGTATTGGTTGAGAAAATAGCGGCCATGCCTACTAAAGGCTTGTATTATACCAAGATGCTGCTCAACGATACCTTCAACAATACTTTGTCGGAGCAATTAAAAAGCGAAGCACAATATCAAACCAATGCCGCAGCAACAGAAGATTTTGCCGAAGGCGTAAGTGCCTTTATTGAAAAACGAATACCAACTTTTAAAGGAAAATGATAACAGTATATTATTATTCAGTAATTTTAAGTTATGGCACAACTGACTTATAAAATACGATTACAAAAGGAACCTGACGGTGGGTTTACGGTTTCCGTACCTGCATTGCCCGGCTGTATCACTTTTGGTAAGGATATGGACGAAGCAATTATTATGGCAAAAGAAGCCATTGAATTATATATTGAAAGCCTGGTTGAACATGGAGATGAAGTGCCAACCGAAAATAATATGTTTGAGTATTCCATAACTGTTCAACCGGACATTCCTGAATTGGCATGAGTAAAAGTCCTTCATTAACTCCTAAAGACCTAATCAAGTTGCTAGAGAATAAAGGTTTTGTCTTCGACAGAGCAAAAGCTTCTCATCAAATATTTTTTCATTCAGAAAACAAATTACGTGTTGTTGTTCCTATGCATGCAAAGGATTTACCGACAGGTACCCATCATGCTATTTTGAAACAAGCAGGAATTGACAAAAGCGAAATAATTTAAAGGAAAATGATAACAGGTGTAATAGGAAGCGGAGCAATGGGTGCAGGTATAGCACAGGTTTTGGCATCAGCAGGTCATACCGTTTATCTGTTAGATAAAAGTGCCGAAGCACTGACCAAGGCCACTAACAACATAAAATCTTCTCTTGATAAATTGGTGGCTAAAGGAACATTGACAGCAGAAAAAACAGAAAGCATTTTCTCAAAAATTCATTTTACTTCCACAATTGCAGACTTTGCTAATTGTGAATTGGTGATAGAAGCAGTAGTTGAAGACCTTACTGTTAAGCAACAACTGTTTAAGGAATTGGAAACTGTAGTTA
>JANPGE010000148.1:0-10955 GCA_031423805.1 Segetibacter sp.
GATTTCATCTGTGACATCACAAAAAATATAGAAAAATCAACCGTAAAAAATATATGCGCATTCGACTATGTTTTTCAAAACAAATTTTGGACTATATTGTAATTCATTTTGGTATTACTATTCAGAAAGAATTAGGAAAACCACCACGTTTATTCCGTCAATTGAACCCACTTTATGGAACAAATAGAGCCGAAGAGGAATCAATAAATCCACCAAAGCAAAAAAGAAATCAAGAAGCAGAACCAGCACCTGCAAAACTTTATTTACCTGACATTATTGTTGGGTACTCATCTGGAGAAAATGAAATATTAAGTATCCCGTTTAGGAAAAGTAGATTAATAAATTTTGACAAATACAAACAAGACTCTAAGGACCAGCGACCATTTGAAGAGCCTGAAAATAGTCTGATTTATATTGATGCTGAAATGAGCCAAGCGGTGCTTCTATCCTGTTTACTTTTGGAAGAAGGAGAAGCGTTAAAACCATTGGAAAAAGAACTTGGCATAGTTGGTTTGCATAGTTTCAGATTAAACATAAATAACTACGAGCTACACATGCTAAAGGATACTAAAGAAACTGTCAAGCTTCTCAACCACTGTAAATTGATTATAGAGCAATTAAAAAATTGTTCTACATGCTGGAATGAACATGACTTAAACATCCTTTATGAAGATGGCACAAGTGCATCTAAATTGACTTTAGATTTTCTAATAGATGATAATACGAAAAAAGCATTTAAGGACTATTTTAAAAATTCTTTTGACTTGTTTCGTTTCTTTCAGATGCTCTATGAATTAAATCTGTTTTTCGTTGAAGAAGATGACAAAATTGAAATTTATGACTCAAAGGGAGTCTACACTGATTGGAAAATACCTGACAGCAAACCCAAGAGTGAAGTTTTTACCTTTTTAAATTATTTTATTTTAAAGAAAAATCATGAAGAGGAAGAACCTGAGCCACGCCTGATGCGAGAAATTTCAGACGGTGAGCATCAATTTTTGCATACAATTGGTATCTGCTTAATGCTAAAAAATCGTAGAAGTCTTCTTTTATTAGATGAACCTGAAACACACTTCAACCCGAGTTGGAGAGCAAAATTCATTAAGATACTTAACGACAGTATAAATAAAGGGAGTTTGGAGGAAAGTAAAAAATTGAATATACATTTGTTAAAAGACATCCTTTTAACATCTCATTCGCCGTTTATTATCTCCGACTGTATGCCCGATAAAGTGATGATGTTTAAGCTTGATCGCGAATCAAAGAAAATAAAAGTTAGAAAAGCATCAGAAGTTGGCTTTAATACTTTTGGGGCTTCCGTTGATTTAATTCTTCAAGAGATTTTTGATATGGAATATTCAATTTCCGAAACTGCCCTCGAAGAAATAAGAGCATTATTAAGGAAAAGAACTATTGAGATCATAATTGAAGGTGCTAAACGATTCGGAGAGTCTTATGAAAAGGGATTTCTTTATGAAAGAATAGAAGAGTTGAAAGTAAACAAAAAGAAATCAAAACAATGATTTACCCTTTAACTCAAGTTACTGGCGGTATTGATAAAATTTATGATGTTCCTTTGGAATTTCTCACAAATGCTCAGTTATCGAAAACATGTTCAGATAGACTTGTGCCAATATGGTTCAAACCAGTTTATAATCGCTGCCCAGGAGTTAAAGCCAAGTTTGAAGTTTTATTTAAGGCATTTAAAAGATTGAATAAAACAAAACAATCAGAACTTATTTCAACTTACACTGGCGGCAAGAACATTCAGAATATTTGTTCTGATTTAACTAACATGTACAAAGGAGTTGACAAATACGACAAAATAATAAGATTGCCATTAAAAAGCCTTTTTGAATTTCTTTTTAATGAAACCGTTGGTACAGCTATATTCAAGACTAATGCTAAAATGCATATTGATGATCATTATGAATTGTTTCAAGAAAAGAATAACGTTCATGTTTGCCCGTTTTGTGGTTTAGAGTCATATACTTTACCTAAAATCAGACGGGCAGAGTATGACCATTATTTGCCAATAAGTATTTATCCTTGGCTTGGTGTAAACTTCAACAATCTTGTTCCAATGGGTGATCATTGTAATGGGAAAAAGAATGCTAGCAACATGCTCTATTCTGATTACATCACAAGCTCACGGCGTCTGGTTTGGTATCCTTATGAGTGGATTAACCATTCTGTGATTCTGACTTGTAAAAAGAAACCTACAATTGCTGACATGAGTGGAGAGTGGAAAGTTGTTTTTAAAGCATCGGCCGCAAAAAATCAAGATAAAATTAAAACATGGAATGATGTCTTTGAAATTCCATTTCAGTACACTGAGCACATTCGAACATTTCATAAAAGGTTTATTGAAGACTTTGCTCACAAAAATAAGTTAAAAGGCAAACGTTTGACATTAACCAAATTGATTGATGAATTGAAAGACTATCGTGAAAACGGAATAGGAGATGTTAGATTGGAAACAATGGCTCAATTAAAATCGATTTGGGCAGACTACCATATCAAAACTAAAGATAAATCACAACTAGCACTTCTTGTTCACTCAATTGCTCATCAAACTGCAAGAGTTAAACCATAATCATGAAAATAGAAGTTCAGAGATGTCACCCTACAATCGCGGGTTTTCCTAAATAGAAATTAGATGCTTCTTTTTGTTTGTTTTCATTTTACTCCTGTGTCTCTATTATATTTGCAACACGAATTGCATTTGCTATATTTTAAACCCTAACTAATGCAGCAAGCAATTTCTACTCCATCTTCTTTAGTTTCCACAAAAATTCCTCGAATAAAGGTGTGTGGTATGACAGACCTTAACCAAATGCACCAATTGGGTGAAATGGGTGTACAATTTGCCGGGATGGTGTTTTATCATAAATCTCCACGTTTTATCATGCGGCATTTGCAGGGCATTGAAGTTAAAAAAGCAAAGCTTAAAGTTTTTAAAGTGGGTGTGTTTGTAAATGCCTCACACGATGAAGTATTGAATCATGTGGACAATTACGGACTGGATATGGTCCAACTACATGGAGACGAAACTCCTTTTTACTGTTCTAAATTGTCGGATTATATTTCTGTAATAAAAGCATTCAGAATAATTGAGAATGACCACATAGAATGGAAAATAAAGGACTATTATGATGGTACTGATATGTTCCTTTTTGACACCGAGGGGGTAGGTAGCATTGCTTCTGACCGCAAATTTAATTCAGCTAAATTAAAGGGAATGAATCTGGCTAAACCATTTTTGCTTAGTGGTGGGATAGAATCAGGCGATGAAAAAAGTATTCAGGAATTTATTGCAAATCCTGTGGCCAAAGATCTTTTTGCAATTGATATCAATAGTAAATTTGAATTGGCACCGGGACTCAAGGATATGGATAAAGTCAAAAAATTTGTTGAGTGCCTTAGACATGATGGTGATTAATTGCAAATAAAATAATTGTCATTTTTATTTTAAGTATTTTTCACAAATAAATTATGCAGTTTACAATAGTAAAATGATTGTTTTTGCAATAGGGTAAATTTGTAAACGTTTAATTATGAAACTGAATCGGTTGTAATGCGAAACCGATTAAATTTGCAAAACTCAAAAAGTTCCTAATGATTGATATTAAAGTTCCTACGGTTGGAGAATCCATAACAGAAGTTACGCTGATAAAATGGTTAAAAAAAGATGGCGAATATGTAGAAAGAGACGCTGTAATTGCGGAATTGGAGAGTGAAAAAGCCACTTTTGAGGTGAATGCAGAACAATCAGGTATTTTAAAAACCAAAGCTACTGAAGGCGATACTATTAATATTGGAGATATAATGGCAAGTATTGATGAAACGGCCCCACAACCTGCAGGTGTACAAACTTCTGTGGCTGCACCGGCCAAACCGGTTGAGGAAGCTCCTGCACCAGTCGCAGCAACTACAGCCACAGCAGCCGGTAAAGGCGTAATAGATGTAAAAGTGCCAACGGTTGGTGAGTCTATAACAGAAGTTACTTTGCTAAAATGGATAAAAAAAGATGGGGAACTTGTTCGCAGAGATGATGTTGTTGCAGAACTGGAAAGCGAAAAAGCCACTTTTGAACTTAATGCAGAAGAATCAGGAAAATTAACTACAAAAGCCAAAGAAGGCGATACTGTAAAAATAGGAGATGTAATAGCCTCTATTGATAGTGATGTAGCAGTTGCCGCAATTGAAAGTGTTAAGTCGACAGAATCAAAACCTGCTGCACCTTCTACACAAGCCACTGTGGCCTCAATACCAAATGATGTAAAAGCTACACCTGTAGCAGCAGCAATTATAGCCGATAAACATGTTGACCCTAAAAGTATTCAGGCAAGTGGTTATCAGGGCAAAATTATGAAAGATGATGTGTTGCAGGCGTTGTCTAACCCGGGTAAAAAAGCTGTAGCAGGACAGGAGTTGTTTAGCAGAAATGAGCGTAGAGAAAAAATGAGCAACCTGCGCAAAACTGTCAGCCGTCGTTTAGTAGAAGCCAAAAATACAACTGCTATGCTTACCACTTTCAACGAAGTGGATATGAGCCGCATTATGGCATTGCGGACACAGTTCAAAGACAAGTTTAAAGAAGCCCATGGAACCAATTTGGGCTTTATGAGTTTCTTTACCAAAGCTGTATGTTATGCATTGCAGGAGTGGCCTGCAGTAAATGCTTACATTGATGCAGACAATATTATTTACCACGATTATTGCGATATATCTATTGCCGTTTCTGCTCCTAAAGGATTGGTCGTACCTGTTATCAGAAATGCAGAAAGTCTTAGTATGGCTGAAATAGAAAAGAAAGTAGTAGAACTTGCCGGTAAAGCCCGTGACAGTAAATTGTCTATGGAAGAAATGCAAGGAGGAACTTTTACAATAACCAACGGTGGAGTATTTGGATCCTTGATGTCTACACCCATCATAAACATTCCCCAAAGTGCCATCTTAGGAATGCATAAAATTCAGGAGAGACCAATGGCCATTAACGGTCAGGTTGTTATAAAACCCATGATGTACCTTGCCCTTAGCTACGACCACAGAATAATTGATGGCCGTGAGAGTGTAAGTTTTCTGGTAAGGGTAAAAGAACTTTTAGAAACCCCTGAACTATTATTGTTTGGCAAAGATCCGGTGAAGACATTGCTTGAACTTTAGTGAATTCTAATAATTCTTCCAACTTATTATAATCCCTTTGTTGTTATTAATACTTCAAGGGGGGGGTGACTAGATTTTTAACTAGTCAATGGCACTATTTATTTTACTCCAGGCTAGTTGCTTTATAGCACCCTGTACAAGCCAATTTAGTATCAACGACAGTACGGCAAAAATATATACCACAACCGTTATTTTATATATAAAGAAATGAAAAACTGCTATTGTTGAGGGAATGATAAATGTCAAAATTCCTCTAAAGAAATTACCTGTTTTTGAGTTGGTTCCTTGTTGAGTTGAGAACGGTAATTCCTTCATGGTCAGGTAAGTTATAAGAGAACAGATAAACAATTCATTGAATAAGGCCAAAAGCAAATTTGGTAATATTGATGGCCCTATTAATATTATTCCGGTTACAAAGCTTAGTACAACCAATGGTAAATAAAACTTTGAAGCAATTGCCTTAAAAGTACCGTTAATGAGTAGTCCAGGCGCAGCTATTGGAGAGCTGTAATATATCCATGCAGCCTTGTATTTATCAGAAAACGGAAGTTGAGCTATTGCTATAATTAATATAAAACTACTGAAGTAAACAGCCCCAATAATAATTACCATGGGCAGCATAATTTCATGCTCTGCCATAGTTTCATAACGACCGGGTTGTATAAACATAACAACCAACATTACGATCAAATAACCTATAGAAGGGTAAACCTTCATTTTGAAATCACGGCTGCGACCCGTAATTTTCCAACATAAAAGAAAAGCCATTTTCTCTGCACCGGGTTTGCAAAACAATGAAGCAAGTTTACCGACTAAACCTGTGTCAGTAGTTTTCATTTGATTTAAAGAAACATTTAAGCCAGCAGCTTCTGAATTGCTGTTATTAATGAGTGACAGTTTTTGATTAAATGAGGGTGCAAAATATTTTATGACAATATACATACTTGCTACAGGCGTTAGAATTGCCAGTGCAATTGAAAGAAATCCACCAATTGTGTAGCTATTTTCATGAATAGTTTGCCATGCCCTTGCGAACCAATAGGAGGGGATTAACCAAACCCATTTGCCTAAATTAGCGAAGTCAAATTTCTCTAATTGTATTTTATTGACCAATCTTGGTACTATTTGATAGCTGCCATACAATGCAATCGCAAAAACGATTTGAAAAGTTGCAATTATATTTTGAAATTTTTGAGGAGTAGTTATTTTGAGGATGAGGATATACAAAGCATTTATAAGAAATAGGGTAAGTAAAGTCCCAAGGGTAATGAAAATAAAAAAAAATAGCGTACCAATTACTCCGGTATTGATGGCCATGTAAATGATTCCTGGAAGACTCATTGGCAAAACCAGTTTACATATATGAATCAGGATGTGCAATAATCTTGCAACAAGTACGGTACGGTCACTTACGGGTTTGGGAAGAATGATGTAGTTATCTCTTATGTCAATAAGCACTGTAGTAAAATCAGAAATAAGAGAGGATGCCAAAACAAAAATATACATTGAAAAAAATATAGTTAACTGTACTACATAATTATTACCAATAGAAAATACCATAAGGAATAATGAACCCAATAAAGCACTTATGAACATTGTAAGTAAGGTAGCTCTATTTGTGACTTTGCTTTTTGAACGCTTCATCTGCTGCATACTGTTTGGACGCCTGTCGTCCATAATCAGTTTGGTTTTGAGTATAGCCTTAAGCTGCATCTTGTTTACTCCAAGCCCGGAATAAAATTTTATTGGTATTAAAACAACCCACAGAAAAAATTTATTAATTACATTATTCATTGCTATAGTTAATTTGAAGCCAATAAATTGCTACTCCATTTTATTTTTCAAATGCATTTCTCAAATCTTCTGCAGCATTAGTAAGGCTATCTTTTGCAGTAAGGCCGGCAAAAATTTTTTCCAGACTCTTATCACCTAATTGTTGCTGTAATTCGTGAAAGCTGCCATTGGCAACTACTACACCATCGTTTATCAAAATGATTCTATCGCTTACTTTTTCAACAACATCCATCATATGGCTACAGTAGAATATAGTCTTGCCATCTTCTGCAAGTTTGCTAATCAGTTCTTTTATAATGATTACACTATTGGCATCTAATCCACTTAGGGGTTCGTCCAGAATAATAATATCAGGATTATGTAGCAGCCCTGAAATAATTAATACTTTCTGTCTCATGCCTTTGCTAAATGTATCCATTCGTTGATCTATATTATTGCCAAGGCCAAGCGCAATCATCATTTTATTGATGCGCTCATTTGCAACCTCTTGCGGTATGCTATATAATTCTGCCATAAGGCCTAAAAATTCTTTCGGGGTAAGTACATCATATAGTTCTGCAAGTTCAGGAACATAGCCTGTAAAGCTTTTGACTATTAAAGGCTCATCTTTTATGTTATAACCTTTTATTAAAACCTCACCTTCAAAATCGCTGATAAGTCCACATAAGATTTTAACAGTAGTGCTTTTACCAGCTCCATTTGGCCCAATATAACCTATCACCTGACCTGGATAAATATCCAGATTTATACCTCTTAGTACCTCTTTACTTCCATATTTTTTTACAAGATTTCTGATGCTTATGATGGGTTGCATAAATTAAGTTGAATGTAGTATTTGAAAGTAAATTTAGCAGAAAAGTATTGTCTTAAAGTATTGACTTTTTAGCGGATAGAAGGAAAATAATAATTTGAATTATTTTATTACGAGATAAGTCTAAATTAGGATTATAAGTTTTTGATTTGTATCGCATTTGTATTAAGGCAATCTATTACATGTATAATGGAATTCAGAAAATTGTTTCGACTATTTGTTCAATACAAGTTAAGAAAGCTGCAACTTGCAGGTATTATTCATTAAAATAAAAATTATGAAAAACCTATTGACACTATCAATTGCCTTTTTTATGGCAATAAGCTGTTTTGCACAGCCACCTGTAGCATCGCCTACACCCGGCAAATCTTCTACTGCAAAGGCTAAAAAAGCAAACAATTCCGCAGCTTATGCTTGCCCCATGTGTTGTAACATAAGCAAAGAGGGTGGGAAATGCGATCATTGCAATATGGATAAAGTGCAATTGGGGTCATACTATTGTATGCATTGTAAGAAAGGTACCGGCAGCAAACCCGGAAAGTGCGAAAGCTGCAATATGGAAACTACACAAATAACACGTAAATATTGCGCAACTCATAAAATGAAACATGATAAAGAGAAAATGAAACATGAGGATAAAAAAATGGAGGGGGAACATGAAAAAATGAAAGGTGATAAATAAATATAAAGTCTTTAAAAAAATCCCGGTTTCTTAAATCCGGGATTTTTATTTTATATAAGTAAGGTTGGGTAATTATATTGGGAAATATTTTTTTTAGTACGGTAAAAGATAGGTACAATTCAAAATAATGTAACTTGCTATAAGGTAAATGCAAGATTGCCACTAGTATTATGGCAATTGTAGCTTTAACTACATTGCTAATATCTACTATTACAATTTAAGGACCTTATTAAGATGCAAAATTCGTATAAACTCAAACTAAGTATTTTTAAGAAGGCCTTTAACTACGACATCAATACAATAAGGGTGTTGTATGTAGTGCTAACAGTTTGTTTCATTGGGTTAGCATTTTGGGTATCAAAAAATAAATACACAGAAACTGCTGAAATAGTTAAAAAGACATTTTATAACAGGGATAGTATTATTCAGCAATCAATTCTTGCAGATACAAGTAAATCGATACCTGTTCAAAAATTAAGAGAACAATATTTTGCTATTGCTGAAATAAAGAAATCCTATTTATTCATGGCGCAGCGATTCAATTCTTATGGTTATGCCTTTGCTATATTTTTTGCCATATCATCTATATTATCAGGTATTTTAGGTTTTTTGCTTATAAAAAAAGGATGGGATGCGACAGATAGTTTTTATTTGAAATCATCATTTCTTATTATCTTTTTTTGTACCACACTTTTTGGTATCTTACCCAATGTATTTAATACCAAAGAAAATGCAAAAAATAACCTTAATAAATACAATTACTTCAGCGGACTTCAATTAGACATTTATGATCTTATAAAGGATAATAAAGGGTTTATTAAAAGAAACACAGCAGCCTCAACAGATAGTTTAAACCTAACAATTTCTTCAATAAATAAAAGTATAAAAGATAATCAGGACTTATATTTCGACACTTTCATAGATAAAGTACCTACTGATGTTAAGCCATTAAAATAAGTGCTTTTACTTAACCTTTCCCTTTATCTCATTCAGCTTCATTAGGGCTTCTACAGGGGTTAATCGGTTGATGTCAATTTCATTGAGCATTCTCCTTATCTCGTCAAACGTTTCGCTGTGTGCATCAAAAATGCTTAACTGCATTTTTGGGATGGAAAGTTGCTTAACATTTGCGGCCATGTTATTTGCCTTCGGCGAAATGGTATTTTCGTTTTCGTCTACATGTTTACTTTCCAGTTGCTGCAATACTTCATTTGCCCTGTCAATTAGAGAGGGCGGCATACCCGCCATTTTTGCTACGTGTATACCAAAGCTGTGTGTGCTGCCACCCGGTGCTAATTTCCGAAGGAAAATAATTTTATTGTTGATCTCTTTATTGGTTACATGATAGTTTTTTACACGTGGCAGTTTATTCTCCAATTCGTTTAGTTCGTGGTAGTGGGTAGCAAATAATGTCTTAGGTGCATGAGGTGAAGTGTGGAGATATTCAACTATACTCCATGCGATGCTTATGCCATCGTAGGTACTTGTGCCACGTCCAATTTCATCTAAAAGTATAAGGCTTCTTGGTGTCAGGTTGTTGATGATACTTGCGGTTTCATTCATCTCAACCATAAAGGTACTTTCGCCTCCGCTAAGGTTGTCACTTGCACCTACACGGGTAAATATTTTATCCGTCAAAGGAATATGTGCAGCACTTGCAGGAACAAAACTACCCGTGTGTGCCATGAGTGTTATCAATGCTGTCTGCCTAAGCAAAGCACTCTTACCACTCATGTTAGGGCCAGTAAGGATAATCACCTGTTGCCCTGCCGGGTCAAGCATAATATCATTGGCTACATAGGCTTCACCGGCAGGCAAATTCCTTTCTATAACAGGGTGTCGGCTGTCTTTGATGTCAAATTCAAGCCCGTTGTGTAACACCGGTTTCTTGTAGTTGTACTGCAAAGCATTTTGTGCAAAACAGCCTAAACAATCCATGATAGCAAGCACACTGCCGTTTACCTGCATAGGGGCAATGTAGTCTTGCAATTCCATGAGCAACTTGTCGTAGAGTTCCTGTTCTATTGCTGCTATTTTATCTTCGGCACCGGTTATTTTCTCTTCGTAAGTTTTTAGTTCAGGGGTAATGTAGCGTTCGCAATTGGCAAGTGTCTGTTTTCTTATCCAGGTTTGCGGCACTTTGTTTTTGTGAATGTTGGTGACTTCAAGATAATAGCCAAAAACATTGTTGAACGCAACTTTCAGCGATGAGATACCCGTGGCTTCTGCTTCCTTTTGTTGCAATTGTACCAGATATTCTTTGCCGGTACCTGCAATGCCTCTAAGTTCATCTAACTCTGCATGTACACCGGGTTTTATCACACTTCCTTTACTCACCAACACTGGTGGATTCTCAACAATTTCTTTTAGGATTTTGTCTAAAATATAATGACAAGGATTAAGCGCATCTGATAATCTTTTCAGATAATCGTTGTTGGCAACAATGCCATCGTTGCGAATTGCTTCCACCTGTTGCAGGCCTTTGGCTATTTGCAAAAC
>JANPGE010000149.1:0-30237 GCA_031423805.1 Segetibacter sp.
TCAACCTTGTCAGTTGCAATTTCCAGTACAGTTTCATCCTGTTTTACGGAGTCCCCAACTTTTTTTGACCACTTTAGAACAGTGGCTTCCATAATGCTTTCGCCCAACTTAGGCATTACCAAATCAACTAAGGCCATATCAATCGTTTAATTAGATTAGAAAAACAGATTTTTTCATTAGCAAGTAATGGTGCAAAGATGTGTGAAAAATGGCGAACTTTCTAATTGATTGGGAAGCAAAATATAATAATAAATAAAATTATAATAAATATCAAAGTGTAGGCTGTCAGTGGAAACAAAAAGTAAATGATGTCAACGTGAAATTGATATTTTAAGTCATCATTTTATCATAAACCTTCATAAGGTCGGTTGTGCTTTTTTCCCAAGAAAAATTTTCGGCTCTTTTCTTGCCTTTATTATCAATTTTTCTCTAAGAGATTGTTTGTAATTTCAGTTCCTTTGGGAACATTGGAATACGTGGGGCAAAGAAGGTAAGTTCATACAATAACAAATCAATATGCCAAAGGCGAACGGCTTCTATGTCTTAACCTTACAATCCTGATGACTTCCTTTGTTATTCTGTAGGAGATTCTATAATGATAAATTTCAAAAGCCCTGTAGCTGCCGTCGTTATTCTGTTTGTATTTATCAGGAGGGTTCTTTTCGGGATTATTACAGAGATTAATGGAAAGGTCTATTATCATATCTCTCACTATTGCAGCATTTTGCGGGGAATCTTCATAAATGTATGTATATGCTTTTTGTAATTGCTTTTGGGCAGCATTACTCCAAACTGTTACCATGATTTGGCTTGTATTTTTAAATCCTCTGCCGTAATGAAATTGCCATTTTCAATTTCTTTTTCAGCTTCTTCAATTTCTTTATTGTATTCCTCAATTGATTGAGGTTTTAAAGTTTCAAAATTTATATTCAACATCTTTAAAGTATCAATTAACCACTCTCTTTTAGAAACATCTTTTATGTGGTCTATATTAATCAATAGCTGCATAACAATACATTTGAATTAAGTAATAAAATTAGACTTATTCTTTTATTATTTCAAAACATTCGTTATCAAAAAAATGATACGTACCCCATTTCCACTTCATCTTAGTTTTAAAAAGTAAAATTAAATTTATATGCAGATAATGGACGATTAAAGAAGAGTAGTTTCAATAGTACGAAAAATAAGGTAGGTAATTCTCTACGCTATCTCCATCATCCTTTCATAAACCTTCATAAGGTCTGTTGTGCTTTTTTCCCAGGAAAAATTTTCTGCTCTTTTCTTGCCTTTTTCTATCAAATTCATTTTGAGGATGGGATCTAATAAAATTTCCAGGGTTTGTCTGGCCAATTCTCTTGGTCGATTGGGGTCTATATACAATGCTGCATCACCGGCAATCTCCGGCATCACACTTGTAGATGATGTAATAACAGGGGTGCCACAAGCCATGCTTTCTATTATAGGCAGGCCAAATCCTTCGGAAAATGAAGGAAACCACAATACTTCTGCACCCTGATATATTGCTGGCAAATCAGATGAATCTATATAACCTATATGATGTATTCGGTCAGCAAATATGATAGCATTTGCTTCTTTAATTTTTTCACTCAATTGAATTTCTGTTAACCCCTTAATAACCAATTTATGAGTGAATGAAGGATTGTGTTCGCAGAAAATTTTGAATGCTTTAATGGCTCCCACGGTATTTTTTCTGGGCTCTGTATTTCCCATAAAAAAAATGAAAGGGAATGAAATGCCATGTTTATTTAAAACGGCATTATTAGTAGTTGATTCTGCATGATAAAAAAAACGATTGTCAACACCATTGTAAACAACAGAAACTTTAGTTGGACATAGCTTTAACCGGTTTATGATAATATTTCGTTGGTATTCTGAAACAGTAATGACATGCTTTGCTTTTCTTGCTACAATGGGAACCACTATACTTCTGTAAAAATTTCCGAATCGCTGATATAAACTGCCGCCTTCTTTGCTAAACAAATAATTTTTTTCTAAAAATATAAGATCATGTATAGTTAATAGCAGAGGGGTGTTACCGAATATAGGTGCAGTATTTCCTGTACAATGTAATATGTTTCGACTATTGCTTCCCGTAGTTTTCGGCAAAAACCATTGTTCCCAAATTGGATAAAAGTGTGATTTAAGCGATGATACAGTCATGCTTTTGCTATTGTCAAGACAATGGTCTTCGTCTTTCTTAACAAGTACATGAAATTGATATGAAGGTGAAAGGTTTCGCAATCTTTTAAGTAGTTCTATGGCTACTATATCCATACCATGCTTCTGCTTTCTAAACAGTCTTTGAGCTTCTATGTAAATTATTCTATCCTGCATTTTCTTTAAATGTTTATGTATGTGTAATAAACATTCTTATAAATTTCCCAATAAATAGCGATTGCTGAATTTCCATTTCTTCATGGCCTTAGTTAACATAAAACTTAGCCCTATTGTAACAACTCCAATTATTAATCCTACTAATGTACTCACATGTTCTTTAGATGGATCGCCTAAAAGTTCATAAATAAGTATGAGAATGATTGGGTGATAAAAATAAATGCCTAATGATTGGCTGTTTATATAGAGCCAAAATTTATTTTGCAGAATTGGCTTATGTGCAATAAAAAGAAACAAAAACAACACAAGACTAACATTAAAAACAAGATAGGGTAGTACAATAAAATAATCGGGCATATGGCGAAAAACACAAAGCGCAATTAATAAGAATGAAGACACTGTGATAAATAAGGTAATTATTGGTGTAAGTCTTATGTCTAGTAAATTATTTCTAAAACTATATCCTAAAACATAAAAGAACAGGTAACAATAAAATCTTTTTTCTCCTAACCAATATAATGGCTGTTCATGAACAGATAAATGAATATCTCTAAAATATAAGTACCATGTTACAGTAATAAGTCCGGTTGCTGTTAACATACTCCATACAGGTATTTTGAACTTATAAATTGCATAACATACTATGGAACCAAGAATATAAGCCGGTATATACCAAAGATGATAGAATGGGAACAAAAGTAAATCTATAGGGTTAGATGAACTGAGCTTACTGAGTTGAAAAGGGAGGTAAACAGCAAATGCTATCAGCCACGGAATTATTAATCTCCTTGTAATTTTATTAAAATAGAAAACAAAGCCTTTCTTAAATGCCGACTCTTTAAGTAAGAACCCGCTAATGCCCAGGAAAACGGGCATGTGAAACAAATACATGAAGTACAATGTCATGCTTTCGGGTAAACTATGTGTGATAATTATCATTACAATCAGCATTGCTTTTACGCTGTTTATTGCAGGATAATTATTTACAGTTGTATTAATACCCTCTGCAGGATAGTAGTATAAACTCTGTACGTATTTAAGCATTCAATATTTCTGTTTGTATTTTATAGATTTTATTTATACAGTTTTCCCATGTATGGCTATTTGCATTTCCAATAGCTGCGTTTGCTTTCTCCTTGTTATGTTCTTTTAACGCATTTTCTATAGCTATAATATACTCATCAGTACCAAGGGCAAGATGTACATGAGGTAGAAACATTTTCATAGCCGGTGTATTGGTTGCTACTACAGGTTTCCCCATTGCAAGGTATTCATCAATCTTTCTGGGATAGTTTCCTACGGTCAATTCATTTACCAATTGAGGATTTATAGTTACATCCAGATGTGCCAGATATGCGGGCAAGACATTAGGTTTTTTAGTACCTAAAAAATGGACATTTTCCATTTGGTGCAACTTGCTTTGCTGAAACAATCTTTCTTCGGGACCAATTAATACCCATTGCCATTTTTTAGCTTTTAAAGCAAGGTCTTCAAGTAGCCGTATGTCTAATCTTTCTCCTGTTAGAAAACCTATGTAACCAATTCTCGGATGTGGTATACTACTCATGTCATCCGGTTCCTGATGGAATTGATGTGGGTTATATATTTCTAATTCGCAACCTTGTCCTATGTCAAGGCTATTAGTGTTATAATTTTTGGCATAATCAGCCAGATAGGTCGAGTTTGCAAAAACAGCATTTGCATTTTTAATGGTAATGGGCTCTATTCTGCTTCCATGTCTTTTGAAGTAGGGATGATGTACCAGATTGTCTCTTATGTAATAAAAGTTTTGTTTAGGGTTTAAAAACCGATTGATGTGCATACCGGCAAACATTTGGCTATCGTTAAATACAATACATTCTGCTGGTGGCCAACCTAATAATTGCAGTGCTTTTTTTATGCTTCTGGAAAATGAAAAAGCATTTGATTGATTTAGTTTATTAAACAGGGCTTCATTTCTCAACCAATTAATTGATAAGGAAATTGTTGAAGGAGTGTGAACCCAAATGTTATTACAAACTTTTACTGTATTTTTTTTTGAAGAAAATGCGAGCCTTATTCTTTTGCGGGTTTGTTTCCTGATGCCGTGTTTTAATATCGTATTTAAATCAAGTGGAGGGTTTACATAAAGTACCCGGTGAGTTTTGCTGAAACCTATGGCAAGATTTCGGGCATTACTGCCCAAATCCTCATACCAATTCTGTTGTGCAATAAGAATATATGGACTTTTGCAGAAGGGCATACTATTTTAATTTAACCTTCCGGCCATTATTAAAACCCCATATTATACAAATAAGGGCGGGTAAAGCAATAATACTCCAGGGCATAATTAATTTTTTAGGCTGTTTCCCCATGTGGGGTATGAATGAATTCTGTTTTTGCACTTTTCATTTGCATATAAGCTTTAAACATTGAAAAATATGCAATTGGTATTTGCAAAAGTGCATTTATAAGTTTTCTATTATACCACCTAAGGGGTATAGCTATAAGTAATGCTGTAATTAATAAACTCAACAATAAGCTAAGACCTATGAACAATAGCTTAGTTGTGAAAAAAGCAAGTATCCAAATAAATCCTGTTACACCAAGAAGCATAATACGGGGTAGTAAAAAGGCCTGAAAGACTTTGTTGAAAAATGCTATGTTTCCTTTTCCAAGTTGTTGCAAACCCTCATGAAAATACTTTGAAAAAAATTCACCTTGAGTAGCAAGCCAACGGCTTCTTTGGTTAGTAAAAACTGAAGCCTTAGACACCTTTTCATCATAGATATATGCGTTGTCGAAAAACAAAATAGGATATCCTTGCCGTACAGCTCTGAATTCAATTTCTTTATCTTCACCTGTAGTCTCCCCAATATCTTTCAATAGATTAACAAACAAGCTCCATTCAAATGCCATTCCACTACCTATTAGTGCCGATGGAAGGCCAACTGCATTGTGTCCTCTTCTAAATATATGGTTATTAATCTCTTCGGTACAAGCCTCTAATCTGGCAAATGAAGATCGTATTTTTTTTGCAGTTCTATGGCCTTGTATAATTTTATACCCAGCATCAAAAGCATTGTTTACTTTATGTAAAAACCCTGCAGACATATGATTATCTGCATCTAATACTACAACAATATCTGTAGCATTCTTTTGTGTTAATTCAATAGCCTTTTGCAATGCTTTTCCTTTTGTGCTTTTTATAAAATTTACATCATATACTGTTATTGGGAGTTTTTTTAATTCAAGCAAAGTATTGTATGATAAAGAATCTGCCATAATCACAACTTCAAACAAACTTTTAGGATAATCATGACTTGTAGCGAATCTTGCAGTTTCAATTATTACAGCATCCTCTTTGTAAGCCGGAATAATAATTCTGATTCGTCGAAGATATGCGGCGGTTTTTATTTTGGACATCTTGCACATTGTCCCGGCTACCGAAAAAAAGAATAGATACACTATCTGAATGGCCAGAAATATAAATACTGCATATTCTATTATTATTATTAGAGTTTTCATAGGGGATTGTAATTATTAATAACTGATATTTCAGCTAAATATTGTATTCCCAATTATCCCCCGGAAAATAATAACATACTGAATTATATTATCAATAACCTTTGCTTCAGTGATTCAGAATTAATGAGTGGTTCTCGGTTGGGATTGTGATTTAGATGCCAAAACAGAGCTTTGACTGTAGCACTGATATGGGACCACTCACCTTTAATCAAATATTTTGCTAAATGAAATGGTGTGGAGATAATAGAAAAAAATGTACAACCCGCAATTTTTTTTAAACCCAAATGGTTTCTTCGAATGTATAAAAGCCTGTTTCTATGTAAATAGTAAGTTTTGAATGGAGAATATTTTCCGGTAGATAATGACTCTTTATGCAAAATACTTGCCCCTCCAACGTAGTGTATTTCGTATCCGGCTTTTTTAAATTTTGCAGCCCAATCCAATTCTTCATAATATAGAAAAAAAATTTCGCTCATTGTACCAATTTTCCTTATAAGGTTCATTGGTATAAGCATAGCAGCACCATTGGGCAAATCTGTTTTTCTGGTAACATCATAGCTGCCATCGTCTTTTTGTAGATATCCGATATCATGACTGCGACATGTAATAGGGTGCAAACCTATAGCCCCTGCATATTGGATGGTATCAGGCTGCGAGTAGTATTTTATCTTTGGACATACTATTCCACATTTAATATTATCCTGCAGGTGTTTTACTAAAACATCTAAGAGATCATTGGTTACTATTGTATCGTTATTAATAAAAAATACATACTCACCTTTAGCATAGTGTAAGCCAAGATTATTTCCTCCGGCAAATCCAATATTATGGGGTGAGGTGATATGTGTAATAAAAGGGAATGTTTTTTTTAAACCCACTGATGTTTGTGATGAGGCATTATCCACAACAATAACTTCATAGTTACTATAATTCAGATTGTGCAAACTTTCCAGAAATTCGCAAGTGGCGTTAGTCTGATTATAGTTAACCGTTATAATTGATACTAATGGGGTTGATTTCATGCTTTAATAGTTTTGGTCATTGGGCTATCCCATCGGGGACTAATCCATATTAATGCCCAGCTTATATACACTATAATAGACGAGGGCATTTGATTTAAAACTTCGTTGCCGTAGCTACATAACAATATACCAAAAGCACCACCAGCTAATGCAGATAATTTGTTGCGCAATACAGGATCCTTGGTTTCCCATACTATTCCGGCACACTTGCCTGTAGTATACAACATAATGCCAAACCATATTATGAACCCTACAATTCCATACATGGCCCATATTTTTACATATAAACTATCAGGGGGTATTGTAGAAATAAATTTATCAGCATTATACTTTACGCCCCACATTCCTAAAACCCCAACACCGGCACCAAATGGGCGGCTACTTAGATAATCTTGTAATATAGCCTGATTGTTTAGTCTTACTCTTAACGATGGATCATTGGGGTCTAGGGAGGTTCTTAATCTGACAATCTCTGCATTACTGCTGCCTATAGATGTGTATTTAAGCATGCCAATAAACAAACACGCAATTAAACTACCTATTATGAGTATTTTAGTTTTGCCACTTAATATCAGAAACGCAAAGCCACCACCAATAAACGCAAACAGTGCCCCTCGGGTGCCCGATATAAGCATGCCATAAAACAAAAGCATTCCCGCTATGGACAACATTATTTTTAACCTGACAGAGTAAGGACCTGTAGCCAGTATTATGCACATAATAGCTATATGCGCCTGCGAAGCTCCAAACTGACCTGCTTCTGTATAAAATGAAAAAACTCGTAATTTTCCAAAAAGTAAATGTGTTCTTTTTGCACCGGCTTCTAACCATCTTACTTCTGCGGTGTCCGTTCCCAGATACAGTTGTTTTATACCATACAGTGCTCCTGCTATAGAAATGGTTATGACAATTAATAAAAATAAATTAAGATCAGATTTCTTATTGAAGATAAAAAAAACCAATGGTATAGATAATATCCAATATAATGTAGCTGATCTCATTTCATAGAACCAACCTTCAAGACTTGGTCTTTCGGGGTTGGCAATTTGAAAAACTGTTATGACAAACCATACCACCGACATCCAGATTAAATCATTATTGAGATGTCGAAACCAGTATTTTTTACTACGATGAAAGATAACACCAATCCATGTTAACACCAACATTGTATCTTGACCTAACCCAAATTGTGGACCTGTAATATGGCGTCCTAAAACGGGAACAAGAAAAGTATAAACAAGAAAGCTTATAAACCCAATTCTCGGAAATAAAAATGTTAGTGTAAGAAATGCTGCTGCAAAAGGTAAAGCAATAAATATAAGGCTTATTGTAAAATCATTTACTGATATAAACCAACCACAAAAAATGGCAAGGATACAAGCGGGTAGTATCCACCATTTAGTTTTGTTCAACCAACTTTCTGATTCGTAAAATGGATTATTTACAGGCACTATCATGTCATTTTCAACCTTAATTTATTTACCAGTGTTTTAATTATAGTTTTACTATACAATACGCTTGATGTGTAAATAGGGGAAGTAGAGAAAATGCCTGTTTTGTTTAATAAATAATTGCCTACAACAATTCCAGTTATAACATTTAGAACAGATGCAAATGCTACCCATTCCAGGCTACCGGTTATATTTATAGCTATTACATCTCCTGCAATGTTTATGATTGCCATACAACCTACTTTCAATAAATTTTTTTGAGGCTTTTGAAGAGCATCTAAACCAATGCCGGTTAATCTGTCGGCAGGTAATAATAAACCATATAATAGAAATACTCTGAATACAGTTACTGTGGATAAATATTTTTCTCCCCCTATAGTAGCAATTAAAAAAGGAGCTAAAATAAAAGCGGTTATTATGGCCGGTATATATAACAGGTAAGCAAACGAAAGATATTGTATGTACAACTTTTTAAAAGCAATAGTATGACCATGATTGTTAGCTTTTGCTAGTTGTGGAAAAGCAGTTGTACTTAGGCTACGCAAGGGTATTTCAAATAATTCTGTCAGTTTTAAAGGTACAGCATACATAGCTACAGCACGTGTTCCTAATAAGCTTCCTATTAAAAATGTATCTGCACTTTTTAACAGATTGGTTGTAGCAAGTGTTCCGAGAGTATATTTTATGAGGTTATATAACTTTCTAACTTCATTCATCATTTTGTATCTGATGTATAGCGGTTTTGTTTTGCCTGCAAATACTACAAATAGGGTAAGCAATGTGGTATAAATTAATTGAACAGTAGCAAATGCCAGTAAGCTGCCACCTAAAAGGTAGGCATAGGATGCAATCAATAATGCTGTGGCACTTTGAGCAATTCTCAACTTAAGTAGAAAAGATAACTTTTGTTCCGCTACTGCCTGTGCTTCGGTAATATGAAGGGGCAAAGTAATTATACCAAGACACGCATACCATGCACAAAACAGGTGAATGCCCGGTTGCGCTTTCAATAAATTTGTATAATAAACAATGCCTAATAATAAGGATAGAAAACAGGAAATTAAAATACCCAGGCAGTAGGCACTACCTATGATTAGTTTTTGCTGTTCAGCTGTAGCACCTGACAGTCGCATAACCAATGCTGATTGCAGCCCTCCGGATTTTATCATTTCAAATAATACTACTGCGGAGGAAAAAATTATATACTGCCCCAAAAGATCAGTCTGGGTAACTCTTACCAATATCATAAATGAACAGACTCCAATTAGGGCAGGCGCTAATTGGCCGGCAAATGCCAGGCCATGCCTTATACCTGATTGGTTGTTATCGTTCATAAATTATGCTCTTTTAAGATCCTTTCCATTTCCAATTTCCATTCGGGCAATTTTTCTTACCATTTCCCTTAGAATAGTACGTTTTTTAGGAATTTCTCCTATGAACTCTTCTGCAAAATCTGCCGCAACGCCATTAAGTAAAAGAAAGGGTTTGGAGTTGGTATTTTTTCTGAACATTCTTAATAGCTCGTCGTCTATTTTATTCCATAGTCTGTTAGCTCTGCAAACCATAATATAATTATCCATATCAGGAACTTCACCCGGTGTAAGGATGATATTTTCTATAGCAGCAAACTCTACAAAAACAATATTGCAATTTTTGGGTGGATTAATTGGGTTTGCTTTACCGTAACTATGCGTTTCTACAACATAATGCAATGCTTCTAATTGTGACTTCCACAATGCTATTAATGTTGATTTCCCTTCGTTTTCCTGGTGGCTAATTACTCCAATAATTACAGGAGATTTATTTAAGTTAATATGACAAAGGAATTGTTGCATCATTTTTAAATTGGCCTTTTGAATAAACTTCTCATTCGTGTTTAATAGAGGGTAAATGCCCAACATAGGTAACCCCGTTTGTGCGAAGGCTTTATCAGGTTGCTGCAATGTATTATTCATCAAAAACTTTGAAAGTAAAATTGCAAGAACAATTAAGAAAGTTGAAATGAAACCAATTATTATTTCTAAATATCTTTTGCTTGGGTTGGGCTTAAGCGGCAAATAGGGTGGATCTACTGTAGTAAGTTTGCTGGTAAGTTCGTTGCTTTGTTGTGTCAGGCGTGCCTGATTAAGACCGTGTAAAAGTTCCAGATATTCCTGTTCTGCAACCGTTATTTGTCGTTCTATTTTTTTTAGCATTGCGCCTAATGGTGCAAGTTTCCGATATTCTTCTGCAAAATCTCTTTTATTCTTATCCATTACGGTAAGACGGGCTTTACTTTGTTCCAGGTTGATCGTCTTTTTCACCCATTCATCCAAAATGCTTTTTACCGGTATGCCATTGGGTGTGTTGGATTGTATGTTCAGATTGTCAATATTTGACTGTAATTTCCTTTCAATATTTGCTGCTGCAAGTTTCAGGCTATCAATTCGCTTTGTTTTCATTTCTCTATTTCCCCGGCCTAATAATGAGGTAACTTCTAAATTGCTATAAACGTTTGATAATTCTTCTCTCTGCTTTATTATATCGCTGCCATATAGGGTTTGATATACCTTTCCTTTTATGTCGTCATTCACTTTCATGACTGCTTTCTCATCAGCATTTTCCTCCATTTTAAGTGAACGGTTAAGTGCATAAAGATTTTCTTTTTCACCAGCTACCGCTTTAGTTTGTTCATAGTAATTGATAATATCATTTTGCTTATTAAAATCAAGAAAAATTTCTTCGCAGGAATCCAGTCGCTTAAATGCTTCACTCACTTCTTTTTCAAAATAGGTTATTACAGATCCGGTTTGTCCTTCGCGTAGTAGCTTATGTTTATTCATAAAAACATAAGTCAGTAACTCCAGTGTATGCTTAGCAATAGCTGCATCCTGTGTTTCATAAGTTATTCTGATCAGATCACTAGAATTTATTCTTGTTGCCTTAATAGTACGAAGCGATTTTACCGAGTAAAAAGGATTGTCAGAATTGATAAGGTTATAGACAAAATTGTTGTCACTTGATTGCATATAATTTGTGATAGCATCTTTAGTCTCTTCTACAGAAGGTTGTCGCAGTTTTTGTCTTAGGGTTATAGGTAATGTTTGTAAAAGCCTGACATAAGATTCATAACTTAGCAAAGAGGGATCATGTTCCAGTGCAAAAATGTGTGAGGCTAGCAGGCGAATGGCAACCTCCTGTTGTGTTTCTCTGGAATTAATTAATGATAAAAGGTTGTCAAATGCATTACCTGTAGCAAAATAGTCAGCATTTTTAGTTCCGTTTATGCTATATCCTGAAGCTATACCTGTGTATATTACTGTTTCAGATGAGAATGTTTTTTTTTGATGACGGGTAAAGTAAAATATACTTGCAGCTAAAGTAAAAGGAACCAAAAGCAAAAGCTTCCAGTTCTTTAAAATCAGTTTTATGAATTGAACAAAACTCATTTTAACTGTAAGATTACATTGTATAATTTAACCCCGGCATATTCCTGAACCTGCAAATAATTGGTTTGAAACCTGTTTATATCTGTTTCAAATTGTGCTGATGCTTTTGAAAAAATATCGTGCAAACGGGATAATTGGTCCAGATCCCCGTTGCCTTTAATAAATGCTTTTTCAGCAAGGCTATAATTGACCAATGCAGTTTGCTTGCTTTTTGCTGATATTAGCAATAGTCTTTGTGCTAATTTCATTTCCTGATACATTCTTATTACTTCGCCTTTAATATAAAGCTTTGCATTGTCCCTTTCGCCTTCTGCCATTCTTGATTGCAGTTCAGATACATGTATTTGATTTTTTCTGCCGATCAATGAGGTTAGGGGTATCTGAACATTTACACCCACATTATAACGCTCTCCTTTATTTGTTCTAAAAGTGGTAAAAGGATTTGTAGAAATATTATCTTTTCCGCTGGTAAGGTCACCCGCAGTGCCATAATTATAGCTGGATAAAAAAGATACTCCACTCCATATATTTTTCTTATTAATTTCTGCTGTTTCTTTCCAAACAAGAATTCCATTTTCAATTCTTTTTATTTCTCCTGAATGTTTAATTGCAGAATCAATTAGAATGGGTAATAAGTTATCAGAATCAAATATTTTTATAAGGGCAGAATCAGTAGGTAAAAATTGTGCCTTCATTTGTACACCAGAAAGTATAAAAAATATCAGGACAATACTTTTGTAACCTATAAAATGTAATATTTTATTAAACATTTTCACTCTGAATTATTGCAGGAATTGTTTGTAGGATTAATTTAAGATCGAATAAGACACCAAATTTTTTTGCATAGTCATTGTCCAGGCTTATTCTTTCATCTTCGCTCATTTCATTTTTACCTCTTTTGCTCACTTGCCACAACCCTGTAATTCCTGATGGCGCCATAAAACGAAGAGCATATTTATCTGTTGTTAATTTCTCTGCTTCATAAAGAGGAAGTGGTCTGTTGCCCACAATACTCATATCCCCTTTTATTACATTCCATAATTGTGGTAACTCATCCATACTGGTGTTTCTTAGCCATCTTCCAAAGCGGGTAATTCTTGGGTCATCTTTTATCTTAAAAAATCTATTGCCATTCATTTCCTGATGCTGCTGTTTAATCGTTTTTTCGCACCATATATTGTTATCAGCATACATTGCAGATTGACATCCTTTTCCTACTTTTTGGCAGGTTGTACACAAGTCAGATTTGCCACCAACTATAGATTGTTGTGGTGATGAATATTGGTTGAGGTGTTGTAGTTGACCCAATTTGCTATCGGAGCCATTATGCATGGTTCTGAATTTGTAAAATTTAAATATCTGATATCCCGTACCTACCCGTAACGAATAATAAAAAATAGGTCCCCGCGATTCTATAATTATTAACAGGCAAATAATTAAAATGAGGGGTGATAACAGTAATAGTGCAATACTTGCACATGCAACGTCAAAAACTCTTTTACCAATAGGCATTTTATACTGGTATTCAACTATGCTATTAGGGTTTTCAAAGTCTCTTTGCTTTTCAGTTATAAATTTTAGTTTCATACCTAAATTTTCAATTGAAAAGGGCTTTTGAAAAACTTCAACAACACCATGAGCTATCATTTTCTTTGCTGAAATGGTTTGTAGTTCATCTAAAATTATACTAAATGGTATATCGCTAAAGCCAGATTGATTTAGAGATTGCTTTAATGCAAGGCCTAAGGGTCCGTTTAAATCGCTTTCGGAAATTATAGCTCTGTATTTGTTAGTGTTGTTTCGTGTTGCATTATAAAATGCTGCCCCGGATTCAAAATGGTGGAATGCGAATTGACCAGCAAGTTTTTCTTGTACTAATTGAAATGTATGGGGAGAAAAGCCTATGCAGGCTATAGGTGGTTTCATTGAAAAGGGTATTTTTAATCTTACTTGAGTTAAATAGCGTAAACCGGGTTAACTCTTCTTAACACGGCATGTAATCTTGCCTCTAACTCTCTTGGATTAAATGGCTTCATCATGAAATCGTCAGCACCTGCATTAAGACATTTTATTCGTACTTCAGATTTGTCTTCTCCAGACAACATTATGACCGGTATATTAGCATATAGCCCGGATGATTTAATCTCTTTAATAAAACCTTGACCATTTAGTATAGGCATGTTTATATCAGCAATAATAATATCGGGTAGGTTACCTTGATATAGCCATATTAATGCCTCACGACCATTATTATGCGTTACTACCTCGTACTTATCTTTAAAGTATTGTTTTAAAATTTGCTGTATTGCAGATTCATCGTCAATTAACAGAATGCTTAGGTTGGTGTTCATAAAGTTATTGTCTTTGCGCTGAATTTATTAAAGAGTTGAATGTGCTCACTTCTTCAAATAATAACGAAGCTTTACTTCAAATAGTATATGCAGTCACAGAACTAAATTGACCTCAAGGTTTTAAAGCCATTTTGAAAAATTTATTTAAACATTAGAAATACATAACCTGAAGAATATTAAAATTTAAATGAACGTGTTAAACTTATCCTCAATGATGAAACCTAGGGATTGTATCAAATGATTAATTATTGGAGAATTTATCAATCTTAATAAGTCTTGAAAAAGTAAGTAAAAATTGTTATTTTGTTATGAACTCATTAGTAGTTAAAAGCATCGATATGAGAGCTGTAAGATAGTTGTCAACTTGATTAAATTAAAATTTCAAATACATTTAAACTGCTCAAAGAGCTCGTTACATAAAGATGTACTAAGTGTTATAGCATTGGGAAAAAATTATTTGTAAATAGAATTTGGTGAGCGATAGCCAGGTTTATCTATATACCAATCGGGATAGTCTTTTCCGCCTGATTGCGCCCATTCTGCAAAATGAAGATAAACAGAGCTAATAGGTTTACCTTCTATAGGATAATCAAATCTTTGGGGTAATCCCAATCCAAATGGCATATTTGTTATAGTTTTATAATATCGGTTTTGTGATGGTATGGTATTATCTTTTACGGTATTAAATAATGCTGTATTTGCTTTATTTGTCGGTTTGTAGCCGGGCAGGTGTACCTCTTTACTTCTGTTTTCGGTAGCTATTAAAAATTGATTAAACGGTGCGGTACCAAGTGTTTCTGCTGTTATAGGGGAGACAAAATTCATTTTTATTTTTATAGTATCAGGTAAAATGCGAGATCCGCCGGGGTCTGTATTTACTGTAGCGTTGGTAGAAGATGGATTCATCAGATAAAAGAAATCATTAAACGGAATAATCACAGCATTAGTTTGTCCTGACTCGGTTCCGTTTGCATTCAGTAGAATTGGATATGCATTATTTAATTTAGCACCGATAACTGATGAAACCATTGAATGGCTAAAGGGAAATTGAACCCCAAAACCATTTTTAAATGTTGCACCTGCGGCCTTAAGTACATAATTTGCAAAGAGTTCAACTGTTTTATTAGCTGCGTTATTGATTATTTTGTATCTGTATTCAACCACAAGATCATTCATATCATAATCACCTGTGTTTGGCCAGGTATCCTCATAAGCTACTGTACCATAAGCTGTTGATGAAGGATACCAGTTTATATAAGCACGGGCAGGGTCATTTGGAAATTGATCATAAACATTACTTACTCCGTCATTATCAGCATCTCCCGGTTTATCTATAGGATTTACATTAGCTCCGGATATTGCATTAGAAGAGTTCGTTGCTGTTACATAAAATATTAAATCGTTAAAATCGTTATCACAGCTTATATTTTCTCTGTTAATGTCTTCTATGCCTACCAGATATAAATTGTGTACATTATCTTTTAATAGTACTGAATGTCTTTTTTTGGTTTCGTTTATCTCCGGATTTAAAGCATCAATTGAAAAATATTTACCTAATCCTGCGCCAACCGTTTTTGTTGATGCATTCCAGCCATTTGCAATCATGCAAAATCCAATAGAGGTATTAGCCTTAAATCGTCCCAACTTTACTTTATTCCCTGATGTCATATTGCCTCCACTACCTGTATAAGATGCGTTTGGAAATACAATATAAAGCGAATCTATATTGTTAATATTGGTGGGTTTGTTGTTGGTTGGATAAATGAAATAGGCAAGTGTGTTGTTATTACTTGCACCTTCATGTACAAAGGTTATATATACATCCCCATCCTGCTGAATGTTAATATTATTTTCTGCATTTGAACTTAAATAAACCGGATGATAATCAGGAACAGGCTTCTGTTCAGGTAGCGATGCATTAATATAGCTAAGTAATGTTAGATTAATAATGTCATTATTTGTAACAAGGTAGTTGGGCCTTCCAAAACTATTATAGCTACCCAAATATTTGTACGTTAGCGATTGGTTTTTTTCAGCTAAAGCTAATACTGAATTTTTTGGTCTTTCGGCTTCTACATTGCCTGTATACCCATCTTTGCCACCTAGCGTACAGGTAATATTTTGATTTTCTACCCTAACAGTGGCATTATATATTACCCCAATTGTATTAGAATTTATGGAAACAGTTTTAAGGTAAGTTGGGAGTTTAAAAGTGGTGTTAATGCCACCATTCATGTCTGTTAATGCAGAAAATAACACAATGCCACCATACTCATGAGGTTTATCCATTATGTTGATTAATGCATTGGCAATTGGTTCATTATTATTGTTTAATAATTTAAAATCTAACAATGCATCCTTAGATGTTTCGTAATTAAAATCTGCCGGTGAAGTAAATAAAGGCGATTCCACGGGAGGTGGTTGAATAGAATCACCTTTTACACAAGAGCTAAGTAAAATTATGGGAATTGTAATTTTAAGAATTGAATACCAAATTCCATTTTTCATTATTTATCTTAAGATTTGTAGAGTAAAACGATTTTCCATTATGATATATTGCAAACAGCTTTAACAATAAGCTAAATATAAAGTGCCTCAATATCAGGATATCATTAATTTATCGTACATATAATTATTAATAATAATTATTTATCAAAATCTACATTCCATTTTAGGTAGTAAGTTTTATTTTACAATATATTTGCCGCCTCATGAAGAAAATTATTTACATAAATGCCTTACCGTTAGTGATTGCTTTATTTACAAATTGCAGCAACGGTCAACAAGGCAAAACACAAAATGGTGACTCAACCAAAGTAAATGGAACGGTTGAGGCGGGAGAAGTGAAAAAAAACTTCTCTGATTTGAAACCAATTGATACGGCCCTTTTTAACAAGTTAAATCTTGAAATGGCCAATGGGGATACCTCTGGTAAATGGCCTGCAAAAATGCCCTACCCCTCACCCGGGGCTGTTCTGCCTTTTAATAGGATTTTAGCATTTTATGGCAACCTTTATTCCAAGAAAATGGGTGCCTTAGGGGAATATCCCAAAAATGAAATGCTGGCCAAACTGAAAGGAGAAGTGAAAAGTTGGCAGGCGGCTGATTCTTCCATACCCGTAATACCTGCCTTACACTATGTGGCAGTAACCGCACAAGGTGCACCCGGCAAAGATGGAAAGTACCGTGCAAGGATGCCGTTTAGCCAGATTGATACAATTGTAAGTTGGGCAAATGAAATTAACGGCTTGGCATTCGTAGATATTCAGGTAGCATTTAGCAACTTACAGGCGGAAGTCCCGGTTTTAGAAAAATACCTGTCTATGCCCAACATGCACCTGGGAATAGACCCTGAATTCAGTATGAAGGATGGCAGAAGACCCGGTACCGTTATTGGCACCTTCAATGCAGATGATATCAACTATGTGGTGGATTACCTGGCAGGTTTGGTGAAGAAGAACAACATCCCTCCAAAAATATTGGTAATTCATCGCTTTACAAATGGTATGGTGAGAGAATTTGCCCGCATTAAAAAAGTACCTGAAGTACAAATAGTGATGGACATGGACGGATGGGGAGATAAAATCTTAAAAAAATCATCTTACCTGTTGTACGAAAAAAGAGATCCCGTTATGTTTACCGGATTTAAGTTGTTCTATAAAAACGATATCCGGTCCGGTGCAAATCAGTTGTACAGCCCAAAAGAGGTGATGACTTTTCAGCCAAAACCGATTTATATACAGTATCAGTAAAAAATATTAACTCATAAAATGTAAGAAGGCCGCAGTGATGTGGCCTTTCTTTGTTTGGGGGGTAAGTTTTGAGAAAGCATGGCAACACTTTTTTTGGTTAAAGAATAAGGCAATGCTCCACCAATGTTACTTTTTGCTGGTATCACATTTTGTGAGGCTGGATTATCATCGTTCAATTCATTCATTCGGTAATGGAAATTTTTTGGGAAACTATTTAGATATATCCTGTAAAGGAATTGTAGCTACAGTTAAATCGTAATCTACTCCCCGAATTTTCCTTATGTCAAATTCGGCAATGATACTTTTATATTCTGAAAACTCTTCTTGTTTTCGTTTGGTCATCTCATCAAAAAGCTTTGCCAAGCCCGGATTATTTTGAACAATATTTGCATGTTCAACTTTTGCTACTTGAAAAGCTTCTTCGCTTAGTTCTCTCATGGTAGCCGCATTCCATACAAGGGCACCAAAAGTATATTTGGCTTTTACTGTTGCTATGTCGTCATCGTTTGACATGATTGGTTCGACAAACGATTCTAACAGTTTGGAATATTTTATTTGACCCTGGTTAATGATTGTTTCATCACCGTTTAACGTGGATCTTCGTTTTACTGCTATTGCGGAGGGACTATAACCCGCCGCAAGTAAGGCGTCGTTTTCTCGTTTTCGCTTTGCTTCTTTCAGCTTTTTGGCTCTTTTAAGGTTGTCGGCTTTTCCCATGATTTTCTTTTGCTTAGTGGGTTGGGTGGTGTTTCTATAGTTTTTTTCTAAAGCTACAAATGTAGCTTTTCATTGAACATGCCCCATGCAGACACCGAAAAATCTTAGTTGAAAGATGAGACCGTTTTTTTATTTTTATAGCTTAATTGTTTTTTGCTGCTTCGCAAAAAGGGAGATGATTAAACCCGTAGCCACCAATACATCTACTGCATTCCAAACACTTCTGCCGAGGGCTATTTTTAGGAAGGGTTGGAATATTTATTACAGTTCAAATTTCATTGGCTTGTATTCATAGTTTTCGCATTCCCATATCCATTGAACACATTGCCTATTCAAAGTCAAGCTATTTACTGGGTCTGAAATTAAAGCAATTTCAAATACAGTTTCGGTCTGTCTAACAACTGCTATATAAAATGATTTTTGTTTTTCCTGTGCAACGGCAATTTCATTATTTGTTAATTTAAATTTTTGACCTGGTAATGTTATTGATTTAACCTCAATCTGAATTTCATTTCCGTTTGGGTCATTGCCACTAAGGTCGTAACCGATATTTTGCTTGCTTACATCTTCTAATCTAAATCCATTTAAATTCAATATCTCTAATGTTTGTTCTTCTGCACTACGCCAACGCTTTATTCCTGTTCTGATTATTTCTTTTGGATTTTCTTTTGATTTATTGAACCAGTCAAATGTCTGTTCGGACTTTGATTTTAATTCAGGTAATTGTACGTCAGTAGCTTCTTTCTGAAACTGATTTTCGATTTTAATATTGGGTGAGTATTTTTTTAATACTTGTTTAATATCAAATTCAGTCAAGCCGTTTTCAAGTAAAAGTGATATGAATGATTCATCTAAAAGTGCGGAATTAATATTTATCTCATTCAGGGAATTTCTTTGCCCATTGCAATGAAGAATTTTCAAATCAACAATTTCAGTTTCATTTATTACATTGTACGTTAATAATGATTTGAAGATATATTTTGTTAGCTGAACACAGCCCAAAAATGATAATTCAGTATTGTTAATATTTTTTTTAAAATCATTAAAATTAATTTCAAATGCACCTAAATATTTTGCAAATAAATTAAATCCATCAAGTTCATAAAAATGATGATTTATGCTATTTGAAGTCAATAAGGAAAAATCTTTAGTGTTCAACCAATCAGGACATAATTTAAGCTCTTTGAAAAAAATTGATTCCTTTTGCTTTAAATTTTCCAGAAGCAATTTTGCAAATGAATTCTTTGTAAATTGAAGCATTCGTGGGTCGGAATATGGAATAAGAGTGTTGACTACATTTATACCTTCTTGATTATTAGTTTTAAGATTAGTTTCAAGTAATCTTAAAATGTGATTGCTACATTGGCTTATTGATTCAATTGTTTCCTTATCAAAAATTAAATGTCGCCTTGATGGGTCGGTGCTAAAATTTCCGTTTATTAAAACGCCAAAACCATTGTAATCTTCTGTTGGTAAAAAAGCGTGGATTAAAGATTTTTCTTGTGATAATTTAGTAATTACATTCTCTCTTATTGAGAAAGCAATTGAAGATTTTTGTTCATGAGTAATAAGCCAATCAGTTATAGTATCCTTTGTTATTAAACTTATTTTAAATTCGGAAGGGGACGATTGAATTTTAATGATTTTTGTTGAGACAGTTTTTGTCATTGATATTTCCGTTTCTATTATGCTTCGTAAAAAAATTAATGAATTATATTCAAATGAATCAAACTCCGATTCAATCTCGTTTGCGGCGACTCCTGTAAAAACAAAAATTGTTGTGTATCCTTCGGATTTAAGAGTGCTTTGAATAGGATTTATCAATTCTCTATCTTCATTGCTCATTAAATGTGGAATACGAATTAAAGGAACCCGGGAAGCTTGTGGGATTTCTTCTTGGGTTCTTTTTTTAGAAAAGGTTAGTTCTAAATTTCCGCTTAAAACATGAATTTCTTTTGAAAACCCGACAACAGATTTAAAACCTATTCCTCTATATCCAATTGTGTCGCCCCTTACTTTGTTGGATGAAGCACTTCTACATAAACTTTCTAAATCTTTTTGATTGAAGTCTCTTCCGTCATTGGCTACAAATAATAATCCATCATCCTTTACTATTTTAAATCTTGTAGCTTGGGCATCGTCAGCATTTTGAAGCAATTCTATAAATGATCTATTATGATAGCTTTCGCTTATGTAATTCTCTAATCCTGCCAAATCAGATAGTAGATTTGGAGAGGCTTTAGCTTCATTCAGTAAAGAGTTTCTTATTGCTTCAAAATGCATGGGCAATTAAAATTTTTTAGGATAGATTCTGATTTTGCTAACCCTTTCTGCAATACCGTATTCTCGAAATTTTGCTTCAATAACTTGAAATCCAAAAAACTTATCCGGCATAATGAGCGAATCGGCTTTGGCAATTATTAACCCGTCTTCGTCATATAAGACACACTCAATTGTTATGTATTCTTTGATAGTCGTTCCACTTGCAGAGTATAATTCGCAGAATATAGTAAACCAATTTCTTTCACTATCTATTCTTATAGACAGATTTTGAATAGATACCTCCAATTTTTCTTCAAAAGCTTCAAATCTTTCAATTTGTTTAAGAAGCATTTTTTCTAATTGTTTAGGTGTTAGTTTTATATCCACAACAGCTATTTCTTTGTTCTTTGGTAATGAACTGCTCTTTTTTTCTTTATTAATAAGCACCCAGACATTTTCATTTTTTTGGAAAATAAGACTTAATCCAACTTCTTCTTGGTTTAATTCAATTGAAATGTAAATAACATCTTTATCTAAAATTGCTTTTAATTTTGATTTATAAAAAACCAGTCCTGCCTTTTTGAATGAATTTGGTTTTAGAGTGGTTTCTCCAATCATGTATCCAGATAGCCAAATATCTTGCTCAAATTGTTGTCTTTGGCCAGTGATATAAGTTGCTTTTGAAAGGTTTATTTGTCTACTTTTTGTTGTTTTGTTGTCAACTTTTAAATAGATGATAAAAGCATTTTCGCCATTTGACATTGAGGTGTTGTCAATACCATCAATTGAAACTTCAAATCCCAATAGTTCATCAAGCTCTATTTGCTTATTTTTTGATTTTATTAGCGAATCAAGTAAGGGCAGAATACCATTTGAGCAAGTCAATTTATCGGCCATTAAAATATTTTTATAGAGTAAAGTAAAAATCATTTTCAGAATCATATCCTGCAAGCCCTTTTGAAACCATTTTCTTCCAGACTTTTTCAATTGCAGGCTTATAATTTGCCTCACCTCTATATGATTGTCTTTTGTTAGAACTCGAAATTATTCTTTTGTTGAAAATTTCTTTACTTTTTAATATTATGGCAATAGAAATTCCCTTTCCCAAATAGTAATTATTGCAATCGCCGAATAAATCAACAACTTTCAAGTCATTCCCGTTTTCCATAACTCTTAAACGATAACTGAATTTGTCTTCGGCCTCACGTCCTTTCTCCCAAATTAAAAAAATAAAAGAGTTCGCTCCATAATCATAGATATAATCAAGATAGTATTCAAGCAAAAATACAAACTCTTTATTATTTTTATTTCTACTAACGAGTATATCAATGATTTTATCCTTTTCCATTTCTATGAAATATTTGTCCTAATAAATTTATTCCATGGCATTTTGAGAGATAGAACTTCGCTTTAATAATTCGTAGCAATGTCCATAAGCATTCTTAAATGTGGATTGTAGGGTTTTTCAACAATTCGGCAGTCATCATTACTGGAGTTACCTGAAAGAGTAGAGCAATGGCTTTTCTAAATTGTATGGCAGCATTTTTATCCCATTTTATCTTCCTCATAACTACCATTCCTTAGCCATTTTCACAACCTCTTCTTGTGTGTAAAACTCACCAGCTTCCACCCGCAAGACGGCTTCGTCTATTTCCTTGTTGTAGTCTTCAATACTTATCGCCGACTCCTGTTTCAGATGAACATAGTTTTTGGCAACCGTAAGCAATGAAGCCTTCTCAACAGGGTTGAGGATTGACCAATATTTATTGAATTCCGCATCTAATGAATTTGATGACATACCATTTTATTTATTGTAAATTTAGAACTCTTTTATTATGTGTTCACATCATTTTGCCATGGAGAATATAAAGTTTTTTACAAAGCACACAGCGAAAAAAAACAGTTTTTAAGTTCCTTCTTCCTTCACCTCATTCTGCCCAAACAATTCAACAGCCCCAACAGCATCCACTGAACTGTCTTCCCGATATGAGCCATAATACCATTTCGCACTACTATCTTTTTGTAACCTTATTGGTTTTAGTTCGGCTATATCATTATAGCCTGCTTCATAGCCCCGTATCACTATTTTCCATGTTGGGTGGCAGTTTTTGCAGAAGGGTTATTAGTTCATTTGCTGTCATAAATACTAGTTTGTATGCTTCGCGACAAAACATCCTCTTGTGCAGACAATTTTATTCTCTTATAATTTGATAGACAGTTGCAATTGTCCACCAAAGCCAAGCTCAATAATTTTTTGCAGTGTAGAAATACGAACGTCTTTGATGTTATTCTCCACTCTTGAAATGTATGCCTTGTTTGTTCCGCATTTATCTGCAAGTTGTTCTTGTGTCATTCCCTGTTCCAGTCTTGCTTCCTGAATCAATGCACCCAATTTAAATGCTTCAAATCCCTTGTCTAATTTGTCGCGTTTGGGTGAACCAATTTTGCCATAGTGTTCGTCTTTAAATTCGGCAAGTGTTTTAATGTTTTTATTTGCTTTCATAATATTCAATTTTTAGAGCCTTTTCAATTTCTTGTTTTGGTGTCTTTTGGGTCTTTTTTTGAAAACCGTTTGCAAGAACAACTAAACTTCCTTCATCAAAAAAGCAAAATATTCTGAAAATATTGCTTCCGCTTTGAATCCTGATTTCAAAAAGTTTGTCTGTCCCTCCTAAGTGTTTTAGATAAGTTACCGGAACTTTCTCTAAAAGTTAAATTAAGTCAAAAGTCCAAACTATTTTGTCTTTGACTTTTTGGCGTTGTTTCACAAAAAAGTCCGTAAAGTAGTTTTTGTAAAAAATGATTGTTCGTATTTTTTGGTTTGTTTCCAAGGTTCAAAGTTATGAAAGTTGTCCAAATGTACAACTGCTTTTAAACTTAATATTTTGAGGTTTTTGAAACGAGCTACAATAGCAACCCATTTGGCGAAGCAGAAAAAATTATTTCATAATTCATCCTAAAAGTAATCTACCTGTATTATCCCTTTTCCCAAAAAACTCCAATTCACCTTATTACTTTCTATCTTGCACCTCGAAGTAGATGAACCTGCAGCATTTAACAGACAAATTTCAAAATAATCCCCGCCTTTTTCAAGTTGCGGACAGGCTTACTTTTGCCAAGCCGCAGCGGCTGTATCTTAAAAACCTGCAGGGCAGCAGCCCGGAGTTTATTGTTTCGGCCATTTTCAACCATAAATCCACGTCCGACCTCAACCATCTGATTGTGTTGAACGATGCTGAGGAAGCGGCCTATTTTCACAACACACTCGAAAGCCTCACTAGTGCGTTGGACTTGTTTTACTTTCCTTCTTCATTCAAAAACAGGAAGAATTTTAAACTGCTCAACAGCAGCCACGTCATGCTTCGTGCCGAAATGTTGATGCGGCTTTCTGCGGGTGGGAATAAGAAAATAATCATCACCCATCCTGAAGCATTGTTTGAAAAAGTGGTGCTGCCAAAGACCCTTGCGGGAAACATTATCCAGATAAAAACAAACGATACCATTGACCTGAACGGGCTGATGGAATTGTTTGTAATGTATGGTTTTGACAGAACTGATTTTGTGTATGAACCAGGGCAGTTTGCGCTTCGGGGTGGCATTTTGGATATTTATTCCTTCGGAAATGAAAAGCCATACCGGGTAGAACTGTTTGGAAATGATGTGGACAGCATCCGCATATTTGACCCTGAAACACAGTTGAGTGAAAGGAAGCTGCTATCGGTAAGCATCATCCCCAATGTGGACACACAATTTGACAGCGGCGAAAAGGTTTCCATCTTTGAATTTTTGCCGGAGAACACAGTAGTGTGGATAGAGGATTGGCAGTTTGCCAAAGAACGTATAGAAGTGCAGGAAGAAGACCTTGATTTTTTTCTTGCTTTGCAAAAAGAAAATGCCGGAAAAAAGCAACAGCAACAGGAAGACGAAGACGATGGTAAAGTGCTGGCAAATGTTTCTTTAAAAGATTTTGTAAAAGCCACCGAAATACAGGCCCTGCTGGAGTCACGACATTTGATTGAGTTTGGCAGAACCTCACCCCTAACCCCTCTCCAAAAGAGAGGGGAAAAAGAATCCGCATTTCCTTCTCCCTCTCCTTTGGAGAGGGCTGGGGTGAGGTCTAACGTGGAAATAATCGAGTTTAATACAAAAGTACAGCCATCTTTCAACCGCAAGTTTGATTTGCTGATAAATGATTTAAAATCGTGGGAAGCCAAAGGTTTTGAGCTGTTCATTTTCGCAGAAAATCCAAAGCAGCTTGAAAGACTGCACAGCATTTTTGAAGACTTAAAAGCTGAAATACATTTCACACCGCTGGCAACTGACATTCACGGCGGCTTCATAGACGAAGACCTCAAAGTCGTATGCTACACTGATCACCAGGTGTTTCAGCGGTATCACAAATACAAGGTTAAGCAGGCTTACAACAAGAACAAAGCGCTAACGCTAAGGACCCTTCGTGAACTGCAACCGGGTGATTATGTAACACACATAGACCACGGTGTGGGCACCTATAGTGGCCTCCAAAAACTGGAAGTAAACGGCCGCCTTCAGGAAGCTGTGCGGATCATTTACAAAGACAATGACATTCTGTATGTGAACATCAATTCACTACACAAAATAAGTAAGTACACCGGCAAGGAAGGAACCATTCCTAAGATTAATAAAATAGGCAGCGATACCTGGCAAAAGCTGAAGGAAAAAACCAAAACCAAGGTAAAGGAAATAGCCTTTGACCTCATTCAGTTATACGCTGAAAGAAAGGCGCAGCAGGGCTTTCAGTACAGTCCCGATAACTACATGCAGACAGAGTTGGAAGCCTCTTTTATTTACGAAGATACCCCCGACCAAAGCAAAGCAACAGCCGATGTAAAGAAGGATATGGAAAGCCCGTCGCCCATGGACAGGCTGGTGTGTGGCGATGTTGGTTTTGGTAAAACAGAAGTGGCCATTCGTGCCGCTTTCAAAGCCGTGGTGGATGGCAAACAGGCAGCAGTGTTGGTGCCGACAACCATCCTTGCTTTTCAGCATTACAAGACATTTGGCGAACGCCTTAAAGATTTTCCGGTCACGGTAGATTATGTAAACCGGTTTAAGTCTGCCAAAGAAAAAAAGGAAACTTTACAGCGTTTACAGGAGGGGAAAATAGACATCATCATAGGTACACATGCTTTACTGGGAAAGGAAGTAAAGTTCAAAGACCTTGGCATTATGGTGATAGATGAAGAGCAGAAATTTGGCGTTGGCGCAAAGGAAAAACTGAAGACGTTGAAGACCAATGTTGACTGCCTTACGTTGACTGCAACACCCATTCCACGGACATTGCAGTTTAGCCTGATGGGTGCAAGGGATTTGAGCATCATCAACACGCCGCCGCCCAACAGGCAGCCGATACAAACCGAAGTGCTGGTGTTTAATCCAGATGTAATCCGCGATGCAATTTACTATGAAACGGAACGTGGTGGACAGGTTTTCTTCATCCACAACCGTGTAAATGGTTTGGCAGAAATGGCCGGAATGATACAAGGTCTTTGCCCGGACATCAGCATTGGCTATGCACACGGCCAATTAGAAGGTCACGAACTGGAAGAAAGAATATTGGATTTTGTTGAGCAGAAATATGATGTACTCGTTTGTACAAATATTGTGGAAAGCGGGGTGGACATACCTAATGTAAACACCATCATCATCAACAATGCCCATCACTTTGGGTTGAGTGATTTGCACCAATTGCGGGGAAGGGTAGGACGTAGCAACAAAAAGGCATTCTGTTATTTGTTGGCACCGCCCATGAGTACTTTACCCAATGACAGCCGCAAACGCCTTCAAACACTGGAACAACACAGTGAATTGGGAAGCGGTTTCCAGATAGCAATGAGAGACCTGGACATTCGTGGTGCAGGCAATATGTTGGGTGGCGAACAGACAGGTTTCATGGCTGAAATCGGGTTTGAAATGTACCAGAAAATACTGAATGAAGCTATCCGTGAATTGAAGCGGAGCAAGTTCCAGGACTTGTTTAAAGACGAAATACAAAAGCAGGATGATTTTGTTTCTGACTGCACCATAGATACTGATTTGGAGATACTAATACCGGATGAATACGTGGACAGCATTACCGAAAGACTAAGTTTGTACACTCGTCTTGACAACTGTGAAGATGACAAAGAACTAGATGAATTTAAAGTGGAAATGCTCGACCGCTTTGGCCCCATTCCGCAATCGGTAGAGGATTTGTTTACCACCGTCCGCTGCCGAAAACTGGCAGTGGACACAGGTTTTGAGAAGATGAGCCTAAAAGACAACACTTTGCGTTGTTACTTCATCAACCGCCCCGACTCACCTTATTTTGAATCGGAGACTTTTAAAAAGGTCTTATCATTTCTTCAAACCGGCACCAACAAGGCGCGGTTGAAGCAAGCCGGTAAAATGTTCCTAATGGTAGTCGATGATGTGAAAGGAATGGATCAGATGCATAGGTTTTTAAGCAGGATGCATAAGGATGTGGTAAAGCCTGAAACTATTGTTGGAGCAGTATCTTAACCCACATTGCAGCAAAACCCGCTCAATTGTTAAATTTTGTGCTTAAAAGTAATTTTTTACATGGTCATATTCCGTAGGGGGGGTACGGGCAAGGACTGTATAACTGATTCTCGACGCGTAAATTGATTTGTAGTACACAGGGGGGTGTTGGCAGGTTGGAAAGTAGTCAACACCTTTGCTGGCGTGTATTTCAAAGGCTCCATACGAACCAATCCATCTACCCAAAAAATGGATACCTACTACCGGTTGGTGGAAAGCTATCGCAATGAAGATGGCCGGGTATGTCATCGCACGATGTTGAATGTTGGGTTTATTGATTTAGCCACTCCCGAGCTGCTCAATGCCACACAGGCACACCTCAATGCACGCTACCGCAGCCAGGACACACTTTTTACCGAAACAGACGGACAGGTGGTTGCATTAACAACAGATTTATGGCAGCGGCTGGTGAGCGAAAAGCGCATTGATGTTGAGATGCAAAAGGCAGAAAGGATGGTACATGCCGATACGATCCAACACAGCGATGTGCGGGAAGTGGGGGCAGAGTGGCTCTGCCACAACACCTGGAACCAACTACAGCTAAGTCATTTTTTGCAGTCGCAGGGCTGGAGTGAATCGCAGATACAACTGGCTGCCACCCAAGTCATCAGCCGTGCAGTCTATCCTGCTTCCGAGTTCAAAACCACCGCCTGGATCAAGGAAAACTCTGCCGTGTGCGAACTGACTGGCTATGATATGAACAAGTTGACCAAAGACAAGTTGTACCAGAGTGCACTCAACCTGTTTGCCTTGCAGGAGCCTTTGCAAAACCATCTTTCCCAACGCACCAACACACTCTTCGATCTTCACGATAAAATCATTCTTTACGACCTTACCAACACTTATTTTGAAGGTCGCATGCAACACAGTACCATGGCCCAACGTGGCCGCAGCAAAGAAAAGCGCAGCGATGCAAAGCTGCTGGTACTGGCCATGGTCGTCAATGTAGAAGGCTTTATCAAGTACATGAACATACACGAAGGCAACATGGCCGATAGCAAAACGCTCATTGCCATGATAGAACGGTTGGAAACACAAGCCTGGCAACGAAAACCCATCGTGGTCTTAGACGCTGGCATAGCCACCAAGGACAACCTGCAACTCCTGCAGACCAAAGGCTACGCCTATGTATGCGTAAGCCGCAGCAAGCTAAAAAACTATACCGCAATAGCCGATAGGTGCAGTGTTGTTTTAGAAACAAAATCTAAACAGCAGGTGCAACTCAAAGCCATACAAACAGCCGACAGCACAGACTATTACCTGGAAGTAAAAAGCCCTGCCAAAGCCCTCAAAGAACAAGGCATGAAAGACCTTTTTGAAACACGTTACGAGCAGGAACTACAAAAAATAAAAGCGGCACTGCTGCGCAAAAGCGGTGTGAAAAAGATAGAGAAAGTACATGAGCGCATAGGCCGAGCCAAAGAAAAATATCCATCCGTACACAGCTACTATCATCTGCAACTAAGCACTACCAACGATAAAATCCAGGCCACCGACCTCACCTGGCAAAAGGATGAAACACTGCACCAGCAAAAGACAGACAGCCTCGGCCTATATTTTCTGCGCACCAATCTCACCCTTAACAACGAGGTTATTGTATGGAACATATACAACACCATCAGGGAAATAGAAAGCACCTTCCGCTGTTTGAAAACAGAGCTGGATCTGCGCCCCGTTTATCACAAAAACGACGACAGCAGCATGGCACATCTGCACCTCGGCATACTTGCCTTCTGGCTGGTCAATACCATCCGACACCAGCTCAAAGCAAAAGGCATCAGAAACGATTGGCGAGAAATAACCCGCATAGCCAACACCCAAAAAATGATCACCACATCGGGGCAGAACACTTTTGACACCATCATCCACGTTCGAAAATGCTCCGAACCAAGCGACAACCTCAAAAAAATTTACGACATACTACACATCAAAAACAAACCCTTCCGAAAACAAAAATCTGTAGTACACAAACCGCCACCCAAAAATTTTGAAACCCACGTTACAAACCAATTTTTAGAGTAAAGGGCTGCAATGTGGGTTAAAATGTTTAAAATATTTTCTTTTATGAAACTATATTTTGACAATGCAATTTTTTTGTTTGTCTTGTTGGCTTGTGGATGAAGTGTTTGAATAGTGGCTGTTTTCATTTTTTCTCTTAATAAAAGTTCTTTTGATTAGCTGCCCTATTCCGAAAAATTAGTAAAAGTTTTTCCATCATATTTAAACAACCCTGTGTTACGGGTACCTATCCAAATATTACCGTTTCTATCTTCAAGCATAAACCAAACAAAGTATTTACTCATACCGTCAGTAGTGTTATAGTTTTTAAACGTTTTTCCATCGTAACACCAAATTCCTTCTTCACTTTCTACTGTTGATAATTTTTCTTCTCCACTAAACCATACATTACCTAGCTTATCTGCCAAAACAGGATTTCCAATCCCAATCTTTTGAGTAAAGTTTACAAAGGTTTTTCCATCATAAATAAAATTACCGTGACTCCTGCCACCAAACCACAAGCTCCCTTTTTTGTCTTCTTTTATGTAACGAACCCAACCATCGCCATTTGGTTTAGAACTTGTAATTGATCTTCCATCATATCGGCAAACACCTTCCATTCCTGGTGGGCAACCAGAAGCAAACCAAATATTTCCATTTTTATCTTCTAACATACAATCTATCATTTTAAGTTGTAGGTTATCTTTATTTATCACTCCATCGTTGTTTAAGAAACGGGTAAAGCTGAAACCATTATAACAATAAACACCATCACCTGTACCAAACCATATTTTTCCGCTTTTATCCTGCAG
>JANPGE010000150.1:0-32273 GCA_031423805.1 Segetibacter sp.
TAAATCTAAATTATATTATATCAATAAAAATATTACCTTTTTTCCTTGAGAGTAACATTAAATAATATTTAATGCTTAAATGATTTTTTTTAAAATTTTTAAAAGCAAAAAAGAGCAAATTAATGATCCCAATTCATAAAAATATATGCAATAAGGAAAAACTACTAAGTAATATCAACAATTTAAATAGTTGAAAATATTGCATTGTTTCAAATAACTTATTATTCTCTAATTGTGATAAACAACATGCAATACAAAATTTACGTTTTTATATTGTGCGATTAATTTTTAGTATTTGATACTAAAAAAATTCCTGTCTGAATTTTATTCTTAAAAGTATATACCTGACGGTATAGATAATAAGTTTAGAAAGATTCGATCACAGATTTTAAATAATCTTATCCACATAAATCCAATATATCCAATATGAAATCCACAACACCAAACAATTTTGATCTGCCATCTATTGGCCACAAGCCATTTTTTAGTAAAGAACCTTTATCAGAAGTAGACATAAATCTGCAACTGACAAAACAATCCGGCAAAATACTTTTAAAGTATGGTAATAAAACAGAGATCAAAAAAGAATCTGGCATTAAAACAAAATATGCCATTGTTGTACCTTGTTATAATGAAGAAAAGCGATTTCCTTATAAGGAGTTTTTGGCTTTTGCCAAATCAAATCCGGAGGTATTGTTGTGTTTTGTAAATGATGGAAGTAAGGACAAAACCCTTTCTGTATTAAAGTCAATACAACTGGAATGTCCTCAAAACATTTGTGTTTATGCTATGAAACAAAATGGCGGCAAATCAGAAGCCGTTAGGCAGGGCATGCTGTATATCTATCGCAACTTTGATTTGGGTCTTATGGGCTTTTTAGATGCTGACCTGGCAACGCTGCCCGAAGAATGGTTACAAATGGCCAAATACAAAGAGCAATACCCAAAATATGGAGCAGTAGTTGGAAGTAGAATTCAAAGATTGGGTGCAAACATAAACAGAGACGACAATCGCTCACTTTTAAGCAGTATAGTTAAGACTTTTATTCGCAAGATCTTAAAAACCAATTTTCAGGATACTCAATGTGGAGCTAAAATATTTAACCGTAATCTGGTTCCGTTTTTATTTAATGAGTCTTTTATGACCCCATGGCTTTTTGATGTTGAAATATTTCTTAGACTTCAAAAAAAGTTTGGGAAAACTACCCTGCAAAAAGGTGTGCTTGAATACCCCCTAATGCATTGGACTGAAGTGGGTGATTCAAGATTAAAGTTTAAAGACAGCATAAAAATACCAATACAGTTAACCAAATTATACTACCAATATCACATTGCCTCATAAATTATAAAGACTGAACAATTAATAATATAAAAAAAACAATGAAACGAATTTTTATCCTCTTTGCATGTATATGCACATTTAGCTTTAGCTATTCGCAATTCCAATATTTAGGAAATTTTACCAGTGATGGTACTCCATTGTACTTTGTAACCAGCGATGTGGTTAGCCAGGCTACTTTGAATCTAGTTAAAAATGCCTTGCCCGAACAGTATCCTGTTCCAACATACAATCCACAATATATTTCATCTGGCTATGACACAGACATAATTTTGGAAGATTCAGCAGATGTATGGGTTACATTTTTAGATGAAGGTGCCGGTTATAAAAATGTATTGGGCTTCTATACATATAATATCAACAGCCCGCTTACATCAACACCACCCAATAGTGCAATCACTATTATTTTTCCAAATGTATCTAAAGCAGGTAGTGGTGGCAGTTTGGTTGCGGGCAATAAAGTAAAAATTGGTACATTTTCTGCAAATACAGGCATTGGCTTTGTATTATTGGCTGATGGATTTAAAAATGGGGTTGTTACAAATGGCAACTGGAAACTTTTTTCAAATCCAAACTTTAATCCTGAATCTAATGCATCTTTACGCTATCATAATGTACTAATTGCTGATAGTACAAATAATCGTATAATTCTTGGTTTTGAAGATATAAGAAGAGACTATGCGTCATGTGATAATGACTTTAATGATGCTCTATTTTACATTACATCAAACCCATACACTGCTATTAAAACCAGCAATTTTGCTACAATTGAAAGTGCTAATCAAACGGTTTCTTCAGGCAATTTAGGAGGGCTGGAAAGTAATGGCCGCCTGGCTGGTAAGATTGCTAAACGTATGTTTACAAGGGGTAAGAATAACACAGATAAGTTTTCAAGAAAAGAATATCAAACTTCATTTTTAGAATTAGCTAACAGACAAGGAGGTTTTAATAAAACCAATAATCTGTTACCAAACTACATACCTGCAACCGGTATGTATGGCACTGAAACCGCACTTGTTTCAACACCTGGAGATCTTTTACAAATCACCAACGCAACTGAAGTTTTCAGCAATGACTATTACATTAATAACGACAGAATTGCAGTTGCTTTAGCTACACATACCAATGATAGGGTCTATGACCATACCAAAAATATATGTGACAGATTAAATGGTGCTTCGCTAGAAGATGTTAGAACTATTGAATTGAATAACTACAAACTAGTAAATACAACTTTCAGAAAAGTGAATGGCGAAATAGAATACACAATCACTTTTTCTGTAAAAGTTCAATCCAATGAAAACAGTCTGTTCAGTTACTGGAACATAGAACAGTATCCGGCGGGTGAATATTTAAATTTTCAGGTTTGGGGCAGTACTATGGGACAGGTTTGTAGTATAGCAAAAGATATTCTTCAAAAATTGGAAACTGAAAAACCTTTGCTAAACAATTCAACACTAACAAATATTCCTGATGTATTTATTAAGAAAGGAACTTATAAAAATGGAAAACTGTTGTTAACCATTCGCAACAAAAAAAAAATAAATGAAATTTTGTTTGATGGAAATAGTCGCCAAACGGAAACAGTTAATTTGAATAACGTTACCAGAACAATTCCACTTACAACTGCATTGGAACAGGACGTAGAAATAACTACTGGAAGTATTTTCGACATTGGTTTTTCAATTACTTATCCCGGCAATACTCAAATGGATGCCTTATATCTTGCTGATGGCGCATGGGGAACAGACTACGATAATCAAATGGTGAACGATGTAAAATTTTCGGTTGCAAATAATAATTCAACATCAATCAATAGTTCTTCACTTTTAATTGAAAGGAGCCCTGAAGTAAAATGCAAAGTAAAAGGCACAGTAAACCTTTTTAGAAATGCGAAATCGGGTAATGTGCCTCTTGACATCAGCGAATACAGCAACATTTCATTTGACATTCAAAGCAATAAAGCAGTTGAAATAGTATTGGTAGCAGACAATTTAAACAGTTGGGAGGAAAGAGCACGTTATAATATTACTCCAACACCACAGGCAAAAACTATTACAATTCCTATTTCTAAATTTAGTAACAATGGCCAACCGGTAAGTCTTACTAAAATAAAAACAATTGTTTATTCTATAACGGGCGACTACAAAAATTTCGCTGAAGCAAATCTTAAAATAGGCAATGTTAACTTTAATAAAGATGTAGTTACAAAGCAAAGTGAATACACAACTGTTGGTGCATATCCTAATCCATTTCCAAGATATACTACTCTAACATTTCCTGCACAATACAAATCGGGGATGCTACAAATAACAGATGCAGTAGGCAGAGTTGTAATGAATGAGGAAATAAACATTTACAATGGTGAGTATAACCTTGATGCAATTAAACTTAATAAAGGCTTGTACTTTTTTACACTAAATACCAAAGAAGGAGCAAAAACTTCTGGCAAACTAATGAAGAACTAAATTCTATTTTAAAACCAATCCATAAAAAACACAAACAAAAATGAATCAGAACAATTATGTAGCCATCATGGCAGGAGGAATAGGAAGTCGCTTTTGGCCAATGAGCAGAGCAACTTATCCTAAACAGTTTCTTGATATTCTAAACACAGGAAAAACACTGTTACAATCTACCTATGAGCGCTATCTTTCATTTATTCCAAATGAAAATATTTATATAGTTACTTCTGAAGAATATGTTTCAATTGTGCATGAGCAATTGCCTAATTTACCCTTTGAAAATATTATTGGAGAACCTGAAAGGAAAAATACGGCTCCTTGTATAGCTTACATTTCTTTAAAAATAAAAAAACTAAATGCAGATGCCAATATTATTGTTGCACCAAGCGATCACCTGATAGATGATGTACAAGAATTTCAAAAAACATGTCTTGAAGCATTGGACTTTACTTCAAAAAATAATGCCTTTGTAACACTTGGAATAAAACCAACTTATGCTAATACTGGTTATGGCTATATTCAGTATGAAGGCGATGCAGTTCAAAACGAAATCTACAAGGTTAAAAGATTTACAGAAAAGCCTGACTTAGCAACTGCTACTACGTTTTTTAAAAGCGGTGATTATTTATGGAATGCCGGTATTTTTATCTGGAAAGCGAAAGATATAATTGATGCATTCAGAGAGTTTATGCCAGAAATGTTTGACATTTTTGTAGGAAGCATTCCATATCTTAATACCGAAAAAGAAAAAGCAGCAATACAGCACGTTTTTAAATATTGCGAATCAGTCTCTATAGACTATGCAATTATGGAAAAAGCCCAAAATGTTTATATTATTCCTTCAGAATTCAGATGGAGCGATTTGGGAACATGGAACAGTGCCTGGGAAAATTTTGAAAAAGACAATGCTGAAAACGCAATATCAGGCCAAAATACATTGATGGTTGATTCTACAGGATGTATTGTTCACTCAAATGACCAAAAGCTTGTACTAGTAGGAGGTTTAGACGATTTGATCATTGTTAATACCCCTGATGCATTGCTGATTTGTAAAAAAGAAAATGAACAGCAAATTAAAGAATATGTAGCAAAAGTGAAACAAATAAAAGGTGGGCTGTATCTTTAGCGCTATAGCTAACTTAAAGCCGTAGTGAATAAGATTAATCAAAGCGTTTGGAACGATTACCTTGGGAAGAAACTCCTCCTGACAGCAATGTCATTGGCATTGTTGACCCACGGTGTAATCATTTACTATACATTGCCAAGAACTTACGATGCCTTCGTACACATGTTCTTTGCAGACCACTATGCACGGTTTTGGTTTGAACCCTGGGAGTATAGGTGGTATACCGGATTTTTAACCATCAGTTACCCACCCCTGGTTCATCAGGCAATAGCATTGTTGAGTAAGCTTTTTCCGCTAAAGGTTGCATTTTGTATTTATGCTATTACCATTCTTCAGATTCTGCTAATAGGAGTCTATAGGTTTACAAAATTATTCTTTGACAAAACAACAGCCGGTGTAGCAGCCCTACTGGCTGTTGTTTTATCTTCTATTATAGAAACCCTACACGTTTATGGGCAAATGCCAACGCTTACAGGGTTGTCATTTTTATTAAATGCACTTCCATTTTTGTATCAGTATATTGTAAAGCGTAAACTGATATATCTGGTAATGGCACTTTCATTTCTTGCTGTTGTCATCAGTTCGCATCACGTTACGGCCATTTTTGGAATGGCGTTCTTTATTGCACCTACTATATTTATGGCCTTGGTAGATAGTCTGCCGGAGGAGGAGAAGAAAAAGAATATTTTTAAATTTGCATGGGTACTAATTGTTGCTGCATTTAAAAAATACCAACAGTTCATTTTATTTGGCGGGTTGGTTATCATTCTTGCAGTTGGATTAATATTTCCCTATTGGTATTGGAGTAAAACAGATCCCATAACACAGGTCTCAATACCACACGGATCCCGAGATAATTTCTTTTTGAAACCTTCATCTGGTCTTATCTTTTTTATTATTCCCCTTACATTAATCTTTGCGCTGCTTCCTGCTATTAGTTATACTATAACAAGGCAAAAACGCCTTATAGGATGGGCGGCAGCTTTCTTTCTTTGTCTGCTTTTGGGTAGTGGCGGTACTACACCTATACCTATAAAACTTTTAGGTGCAAATGCTTTTAATATTCTTACACTTGACCGGTTTGGATTCTGGGCTTCTATTATTGCCATACCATTTATGGCAAAATTTATTTACTCTTTTATGGCAGGACCTGTAAAAGAATATTTGAGTCAAAAATTTGGAACTTCTAGTCATTTTATTTTATCAGGTGTTTCTGGTTTTTTTTACCTTTTATTTATTTTATTCATTTTTCACCTTGGAACATTTCGTCCGCTTCAACCAAAAGAAATTGAAATTCAACCCATCTTAAATTTTTTAAATCGCGATGACCATATGAGGTGGCGATTTTTAACGCTTGGTTTTGGTGACCAAATGGCCTGGCTTAGCTCCAACTCTCTTGCAGCAACTGTAGATGGTAATTATCACTCGGCAAGGCGATTGCCCGAACTGACTACAAGACCGGTAGAAAGATTAGAAAATGCAAAGTTCAGCGGAGATGATGGCCTGGCATCTTTGAACGACTTTTTATCCAATTCAGAAAAATATAGTCTGAAATATGTTTTTAGCAACGACCGATACTATGATCCGCTATTGTATTACAACGGATGGAACAGAACTATACGGCTGGAAAATGGAATAATGGTTTGGGAAAAAGGCAATATTTCTACTATTAAACCCTTAAAACCAAAAGCAGTATTACCTATTTTAAAAAAGGCTTGGGGAATAATTCCGGTCAGTAGTTTATGCCTTGCTGTATTACTTACTATATTTTACTTAAGAAGATACAAACAAAAAGATTATTTTGAAACTGTTCCTGAAACCAATCATTATTATCCTAAGGGGGTTATTATCACATCTTCACTACTCCCACTTATATTTTCGGCTGGCTTTTTTTCTAAACAGGTTTTTGAATTATTGTGGATTAAAGAACAAAAAGATCCAAAATCTGCTGTACTCAATTATTATAATAATCTCGATTTTCAAAGATTCGAAAATGCTTTTCATTTCTTTAAGCCATCGCCTACCTACCCATTAGATCAATATTTACTAGAGAAATCTGTTAATGATGGTGGCCTGTTACCATCTTATGCCAAGCTAGACAGTATAGATGTAAAAGAATTGAAAGTACAGGCAGACTCTGCATTTGTCAGGGTTTATACCAGATGGCGCACTTCATTAGGTCATCGTGAAAAAATTGATTCAATGCACTTAGTGCTTCTTGTGGATAAGTGGTACATATTGCCAACAATATTTACTCCCGAAATACCGGATGAACAAATGAGAAGCTATACCTATACCTTATTTAAAAAACAAGGCAAAAGGGTTATAAGCAGTTTTCCTACAGTAAAAGATGACCGTGTAAAAAAACCGTTTGCAACCATAAAACAGGCAAATTTTATTAGTAGTGAGAAGGTGAATTACATTGCCGGTGAAATTCTAAACGCCGATGATATACCTATAAATGTTTCTTTAAAAGTAAGTATCAAATATCAGAACGATACTATAAAAGATTATTATCCGGGTTCAGCATTTCAATATAATCTGTCGCCTAAAGCTGTTACATTTTTTCAGGTTCAGCTAGACAGTATTAAACTTATGGATTCCTTACAAATTAAGTCTATCAATCTTTATGTAGAAACTGATGTAAGCGAGAAAGGTTATATACATGGTGGTACTACAGGGTATCTGGTAAAACCGTTGAAAAATGATGAGGTATTGATTACTACCTCTATGTACAATGAACTGACACTTGAAATTAATATTCCGGGTATTTTGATTGCTGAAAAAGATACTGATGGATATGTTTGGCAAACTCAATTGGCACTTAACCCATCAGCAATCAGAAGTGGATTAAATATGAGGTTCGATCATCATTTTCAAAAAATAAGAGGAAAAGCAAAGATGCTGAAACAATACCCCATTAATCTTTTTGTAAATGGGCAACCCCGTAACCTGCTCCCCATACAAAAAGATGAAACCGCAAATGGGCATGAGGGTATTGCATTATTGCCACATTGTTTTATGTCACAGGAAATTTATCTACAGTGAGAAGGGGTATTGCAAATATTGTACTTGCTATTTTTTTTTGTGGATGTAATAATACACAGGTACTACAACCTGTATGGATAAAGAAAGCCGACACACTTACACTTACTAATACTTTGGTTAACTTTAAATCAGTAGACAAATCCTGGAGTGCAATACTTATCACTTTCGTTCAACCTATAAAAATGGTAGTACAGTATAATGATACAGGATTCTCTGCTAAACCCGAGCGGTCCTATGGTATTCTGGAGGGTCCGGCACAAATATGTCTCTCTAAAGAAAACCACCATTTTTTTTATCCTGTATATCTCAAAAATGAAGATAGTTTATCGTATTCCTACAAAGACTATAGGTTACCAAAAACCGTAAATCCAGATAGCAGCCTGATACAACAACGAATGATACATACTATTGATGAATACAGAAATCTGGTATTTATTCCCGGCAAAAAACAATATTTTTTTGAAGAAAAAATTGCACTATCTCCTAAAACAGCCACTATAAGGGCTATCAGTAAGGAATCATTAAGTTCATTTTATATTTTGCCAGGCTCTGTTGTAAATATTCCATTAAAGGTTGTCTATAATAAAATGGAATTAGCATATATAGCAACTGTTGGACCATTAAAAGATAAATACAACAATACAGTTGCAGATGGTACAAAGGTTAACTTTATCTACACAATAGACAGTATGACCTATAGACGGGAAGTTTCATTGTTAAATGGATTTGCAAACCTGTCATTGCCTTCTGATAAGCTCATTGCAATAAACATGAAGGCTATAATTAACGATACTTATTCAAACAATGTAAAACTTAAACCTTAGCATGTTTAGAATAATATTTTTATTTTTTATTTTTTTAATGATAATGCTGTTTTACCTGTTAAGCCGCAACATTCAAAACAATTCTGAAAAACCCATTTTCCTCAAAACAGATACGCTTGCCGATGCACACAAGTCAGATGTTGAAATAAAAAGCCATTCGCTATATAAACCGGTAGATTCAGAGGTTGAAATTTTAAAAAATGATTATAGCAATTTATGGGCACATCTTAACTACCTGTATGCTACAAACGATGTAGAAGCCGGAAAAGAATACTATACAGAAGGTTGGTTTAAACAATTGTGCAGTCATTATAATGGAAAAATTGAGACCCCAATTATAAGAAATGAATTAAAACATTCGTTACATATACAAAATTGGGCAAACGATGGTTTAATATGTACAGCTATTGATAGTAATGTAGTTTTTAAATATACTTATATTGATAGTACCTTTTATAATACCAAAGCAAATATAGCAGTGGTTTTATTATATCAGGGCGACCATTGGCGCATTGATGCCTTAAGAATTTTGAACGAATCAAAGTTTTAAAATAACAATTCATGAAAATTGCATTTGTTTCTCCTTATCCACCAAGTCAGGTAACTTTAAACGAGTATGGATATCATCTTATAAGAAGTTTTGTGGGCAAACCTGATGTTGAAAAAGTTTATGTTTTAACCAATCATTTAGAAGATAATAGTCAATACAGCAGATATGAAATGGAAGGAATTGATATTATTCCTTGCTGGAAATTTAATAGTTGGTTTAGCTTTTTGCAAATAAGAAAAGAATTAAAAAGACTAAAACCTGATGTAGTTATTATGAATTTACAGTTCATGACATTTGGTGAGGGAAAAATACCCGCTGCTTTAGGTTTACTTACACCCTGGACCTGTAAGCTATTGGGCATACCATCTATTGTTATACTCCACAACATAACCGAAACGGTAAAACTGGATACTATAGGAATGGCAGGTAGCAAGTGGAAAGAAAACCTCTTTTTATGGATTGGTAAACAACTGACAAAATTTATTCTTAAGGCTGATCTTGTTGGTGTTACCATTTCGCAGTATGTTGATATACTTTCTGAAAAATATAAAACCAACAATGTTATATTACTGCCTCATGGAAATTTTGAACTGCCAGAACGTAAATACTTACAGGAACCTCTGAAGCAATATAATCTGATGGCTTTTGGAAAATTTGGCACTTATAAAAAAGTAGAAGTATTGCTGGATGCCACTAAAATACTGGAAAAGAATTATCCCGAGCTGGAATTTATAGCAACGATAGCCGGTACCGATAATCCAAATGTAAAAGGTTATTTAGATGGCGTAAAAGAAAAATACAGCGATATGAAAAACATGTTTTTTACCGGATATATACCGGAAGAAAAGGTTGCTGATATTTTTCACGAAAGTGCATTTGTCATTTTCCCATATACCACAACTACAGGCAGTTCAGGAATATTACATCAGGCCGGCAGTTATGCAAGGGCTTGTATATTACCCAAAATAGATGATTTGGAAAGGGTAGTGGAAGAAGAGGGCTATGGAGGTGCATATTTTGAAACAGACAATGCTCAAAGTATGGCTAAAGCAATATCTCACCTTATAGAACGCCCCGAGGAGAGAAAGAAAATTGAAGATCAGAATTATGCAGCAGCAAAAGGTTTGCCAATGAATGAACTGGCACAGTGGTACCTGTCTCATGCTCATAAGCTTATTGATTTTAAGAAAAGTAAATAATAATCAGCAACCTGATGCCCAAAAAAATTATCAGCTATTTTTTACACCTGTTTTATCCTTTTTTTAAAAAAGTTTTACCCTATCAGGTATATGCCTACCTCTCCGTAGGCGCAGCTAATACGTTGTTTAACATTGGAATGTTTACTGTTTCATATTTGCTCATTGCACACTCTAATGGATTTTTGATACTGGGCTTTGATTGCAAAAACCTTGCTGTTGAACTGGCTACTGTTATTAGCTTTTTACTTTCGGTATTCAGTGGATTTTGGCTAAGCAAAAACTTTGCTTTTACTGATGCATCTAATGAAAAAAATGAAAAAACAAAACAATTTGGTAAGTATTTTTTAGTGGCATTGCAAGGTCAGTTCAGCGACTATCTTATAACTAAGGGACTCATCATTTTACTCTTTATTGACCCAACCATTGCTTATATAATATCCACCATTATTATGCTCATCTTAAATTACTTCCTTCAGAAGTATTATACTTTCAGTATAAAAAACAAAGAGAAATATTCAATATAGCTCTATAAGAAAACATAGCACAAACACCTCTATTTTGTATCATAGCAATTGCCCGTTGGGTTATTGTTTTATCATTTTATCCCACATCAACTGTTACAACTGTAAAGTGGGATCTTCCGGTTATAACTGTTTACTTATTATTGATCAATTGTGTTAGCCTTAATAATTTCATGGTGATTATTAATCTTTTGATAAATTATTATTCCATCGCGTTTGCAATATTTCCAATACAATTTTCATGCTGTTATGACAATAGTTGATCAACCGCAATTACCTTTTGTCATTAATTTTAAAATCTAAATACAACTATCTGGCATTTACAAAACAGGAATGTTTAGCGTCAAATTAAAAGGAGGAACCAACTCTAAATTTCAAGAAAATATCAACGCTATTGTATTATCACTTTTCAGTTAAACAATCAAAAAACTAAGCCTTATTACTTTTAGAATCGGGAGATATTAAGTACCATAAAAAATCAGGGGTTTATAGCTATCTAATTTAGGTAGCCTGAAAAAAGTTAATGAACGTAACAGGGGATAGGTTAAAATGTTTGCTTAAAAGTATAAGTGCAATAAACGCCCGGTCAGAATATAAATGGAGAAAGATTAGCGGAGAAAAACCAACTTATAAAAGTGGTTAAACATACTGCTAAAAAACAAAATGACCGAGGTTAAATTAAATCAGAAATGTAAATTTCTACTGTGTATTATATAGGTTACCATTTCCACATAAATCTGAAAGTCAGCCAATTAAATTTATATCCTGTACCTACTGCAGATGCTACGTTACTGGTCTGGTATTTCAGACCCGTTTCAAAATGTTTCTTTTTAATACCCAATTCAGCCTGTAACCTAAAAGCTGTTTCCCAGGGTGATTGCTCAATCTTTTGTACACCATAAGCAGCCTGCAATTGAAAATAACCACTAGGAAATTTTGGTAAAGCTGTATTATAATCGGCAAATACTTCTGAACTTAAATAACGGTTGGGAGAAAAATAAGTCTTTATACTACTATCACTATAGTGCAGTGCCGAGAAGTTTATACCTGTTTTTACTGTTGGCTCTGTTCTAAATAAATGATATAACGATCCAAAAAATTGATACTGTTGATTCTTATCATTGAGTAGTCCGGCACTGCCTTGTGAGTAAAAGCCTGTTTTGCCGGTTATGAGTAAGTGGGTCATATATCCTAAACTATTGCTTCTAATATTTTTTCCCCATAGCGATGCTGTAAAGTTTAAGATATCTGTACTATAAACCAATCCAAACATACGCCTGTCATTGGGTTGAAATTGAACGGTTTGCTTACCCGTAACGCCTACATAAGATTCACCTGTACTAGGGCTTATCATTTGCAAATGAACATCTGTTTGTCCGCTCCAGGCTTTGCTCCACCTTTCTGATATGGTAACATGAGCAAACCTCGCTGTTGTTTTTTCTTTGATGATTGAGGTAATGCCCGAGGTGCCTGCACTCACTCTAAAGCGGTATCTGCGGCCATCTCTTTGTTGCCACCATACTACATTTTCAATTCTTACATTTTTTGCAACATCCTTAAAATATACAAACTCAGTTCCTGCATTTTGCATTCGTGCCGCTTTCATTTTTTGGGAAAATGCTGTATATTCATTTGCCGAAAAGAGCTTCTCTGCTGATTTCATGGTTTCAAGCGATTGGCGTATTTCTTTCTTTCCTAATAATACTTCTGCATATTCCTGAACATAATTTTTATCCTGAAAGTTTCTATATAAACTATCGTAGTACTTAAGTCCCAAAGTATAATCACCACCTGTAGTAAACAAACGGGCTTTAAGTACCAATACCTGATCAGGTTTTAACAGGGGCTCCTGTTGTAATAAAAAAGCGGAGGCTTCTTTGGTTTTAATATTCCAAAGCATTGCATTAAAAAAGTTCACTATTGCATTGGTGTTGGTCTTGTTTTGCCTCCATGCATCACCTGCATATTTTAGTGCGTTTACCGGTTGGTGATTCATAAACAATGCATACGAAAGATTGATTTGGGTAATGGTAGTTTCAAATTTTAACGGCAATATTCTTTTATAGGTTTCTACTGCATCTTTATACAATTTACTTTGCAACTGCAAATCACCTTTAAACAATAATATACCTGCATCTTTTGGATTGCGGTTCAGTATAGAATCAAGGTGCATTATTGCTTCGGCATAATTTTCACCTTTGCGACTTTCCAGTGCTTTTTGTATATGCCTTTCTTTTTCTTCGGGAGGTAAAGCGTTTAACACTTCCTCCTGTGCAGATAACCTGAATGCACTCAAAAAGAAAATTATTAAAGCAAATATTTTAATTTGTGCCATATTTTTAACTAATTTTCCCAAAAAATTTTGAACAATGAATATTACTACCAGTAGTTTCAGAATAGCTGATCAGCAAAAAGATTGTTTTTCAATCAGGATAACTGAATCACTAACGGCAAATGATACCACTTCATTACGTGAAGAAGTTGCTAAATCTTTAAATACTGAGTTTGAAACTATTTATATAGATGCCAAAGATGTTTTAAAAACCGATTTATCGGGTATGAATGAAGTAATACATTCATTCTACACGCTTCAAAACGCATCTAAAAAGCTCATTTTTGCTTATAGAAAAGGATCTGAAATAGAAAAGTGGGTAGGCACTACAGGACTTGATAAATTTATGGAAACTGCAATTAGTCCTGCATAATTATTTTTTCCATTTTTACATAAATTGCACTTATAGCCATAGAGGCATAAATAAAACTGCCTATTATGGCTATAATGATGTCCCAAAAAGTTTGGTAGCCGGGCATTAGCAACATACGTATGGTAAGAATAAAACAACTTGTAAACGTAATTAAAAACCAAAAAATTTGCAAACTGGTAGGGTAATGTATTTGTTGGGTGAGGCGTGGCATAGCTTCTATTCTACAATACAATAACAACAAACCTGCTACACTAAACAAGCCCTGCAGCAACCCATAAACAGGCACCTCAAATTGGGCAACTGCTATCTTACTACTTAAGAAAGGAAAAATACGAACAAAAACCCCATCGTAATGTGTAAATCCATCCAGAAAAAAATGAGATAAAATGCCGATAAATATGGAAATTAAAACAGTAATACTGTTTTGTCTGAAATAGTTGTTCCAGTCAAAATGAATCCCTGATAATACCCGTGACTGATACCTCAAAGGCAAATGATAAATAAATTGATTTCTAACTAGATTATGAAAAATAAAACATAGCAGAAAAGCCAAAGGCAAATCGAGCAATAGCACACCCACAGGGTGATGTCCGATATTTTCTGTAACCTTTAATCTGAAAAAAAATTCAAAATCAGGTACCATACTTCCTGCTACCAAACCGGTAACCGATAACCGCATCTTTTTTTTAAATAAAGGAATTAGAATGGCAGGATGCGCTAATGTAAAAGGCATTTGCTGTTAAGTATTTGAAAATAAAATAGAAATCAATTAATTACTAAGACGGTAACAGTCTAATAGAGATGCAAGCTGTTTACGGTTTGCATTTTGCTTAAGCAAATAATCAAAAGATCCATATTCCATAGCATCTACAGCCACATTCAGGTCTTCATGCGATGTACAAAAAACTACACCTATGTTTTGATTTTTCTCTTTTATTTTTTGTAAAACTTCCAGACCATTCATGTTATCCATTTTATAGTCCAGAAATACTAAACATGGGTTTTGATACATATTTTCAAGCAGGTCAAAACCACTGGTTAGGGTTACAATATTGTGGTGCCCCAGACCCGTAAGCATCTCATAAAGCAAACTCGTCCAAAACGGATCATCATCTACAATAAAAATCTTTTTAAATGCACTTGGTTTCATAAAATGTTGAATTAATTTTAAATGTATAATACCTGTCTTAATAGCATCTGTTTACTTTCACAAATGCCATTCAGCTATTTTGGTAAACGTATGTACCATCAAGATATTGCATGATAATTACATTTCATTTTGTTTATCCGCTACTTAAGGCATTGTGTATTGGCATTAAACAATACCTTGAAATAAAATTGCCTGATCATAAATAAAACTGCCTGATAAAGAAGCATTAAACTCTGTTACATTTGTATAAATAAAAAAGATGAGTGCATTGTTTACAGGTATTGTTTTATATGCTGCTATGTGGTTGCATCCGTTCTACATAAGCATGACCGATATCAAGTACAATTCTACCTCCAAATCGCTGCAGGTAAGTGTGCGCATCTTTACCGATGACTTTGAAAAAACGCTGCGCAAAAACTGCAATTGCAAGGTAGACCTTTCTCTATCTGACAACAAAGCAGCCATGAACACTTTAGTACAGCAATACATACTGCAACATCTAAACATACAGGTAAACGGCAAACCCGCAACCCTTACCTACAAAGGATATGCAAAGGAAGACGAAAGCACATGGAGCTATTTTGAAGCAACAGCCATAAGCACCCCCCAAAAGATAATCATCACCAACAGCCTCCTACACGACTACAAAGAAGAACAGATAAACATGCTGCACTTAACAGCCAACGGCAAAGAACAAACCGAAAAACTCGACTACCCAAATCAACGGTTTGAAGTGCGATATTGAGTCAATGCTGCATTTTAAAAACTCCCAAAATTATTATTACATTTTTCTTGTATAATTATTTGGAGGGATTTAGATTTTAATTAATTTGTAGGCGAATTGGGGGGATTGATAATCGAAAACTAATTATATGCTATTTGATACCGGTGACAAATTCTACAAAACCGAATCTTACAAAGAACGCAATCTTTATTACAAAATATTTGCAGGGTACTTGCTCAATGAATTTATTCCCGATTTTGAAAGTTACCTACAGAGGAAAAGCAAATTCTTTGATCTACTCATCAACACGTTGCAAGACCAGACCCGATTTAGGGGCGATAAAGAAATCATTAGAAACATATTAATTGCTGCCCGGGTTCAGGAAATGCTCACAACATTTGATTATCATTCTTCGCAAATTATTGCCGAACACAAACAAAACAACCGGGGCGAAATGTCGGATGTTCTGTTGGTTACTGAAAATTATTTTATTTCGGTAGAGTGTAAATACCTGAGTGATGTGTCGTACAATAAAGACATACTTGAAGTGCAGGAAAGAATCAAGATAGTTGCAACTTACTTATCCTTAATGCCGCTGCAAGTAGTCTTGATCAAAGGCGGTAAATGGAACGAGGCAAAGAAATTACAAAATTACCCTGGCTCATTTTACACGGCGTTTCAAAATGCAGAAGTATTTACACCATGTATTGTTATTTTCTGGGAGGACCTTATCCCGATTATTGATAATAATGCTGTGAAACAATACTTACAAAAACAACTGGAAAGGAAATATAAATAGCAACATGCAAGGAAAACACCTTAGAAAATTAGAAGCTGAACTATGGAGAGCAGCAGACCAATTAAGAGCAAACAGTAAATTGACTGCTTCGGAATACTCAATGCCGGTATTGGGACTTATATTTTTACGACACGCATACAATCGCTTTCAAAAAGTAAAAATTGAAGTTGAAAAAAATCTTCCTGTGCATCCACAGCGGGGTAGGAGAGCCTTAAACAAAAAAGATTTTGAAGAGCAAAACTCCATGTTCTTACCTGAGAAATCGCAGTTTGATTATTTAGTAGCATTGCCCGAAAGTACCGACATAGGCGAAGCGATTGACAACGCCATGAAACTGATTGAGGACGAATACGACAACCTCAAAGGCGTATTGCCTAAAAATTTCTCCATTTTCAGCAAAGACCTATTGCGTGAACTACTCCGCATTTTTAATAAAGAGGTATTGCAAAAAGCCGAAGGTGATTTGTTTGGAAAGATATATGAATACTTCCTGGGCAAATTTGCCATGACCGGTGCACAGGAAGGTGGCGAGTTTTTTACGCCAATGAGTTTGGTGCAAACCATTGTAAACGTAATTGAACCCAACCATGGCATTGTGTTTGACCCTGCATGTGGTAGTGCTGGCATGTTTGTGCAAACGGGTTATTTTATAGAAAGCGAAGGGCTTAAACCTGCTGAAAAAGTTACGTTTTACGGACAAGAAAAAGCCGACCTCAATACCAAACTTGCTAAGATGAACCTTACCGTTCACGGGCTGGAAGGCAATATACAAGAAGGCAATACTTTTTATGAAGACAAACACAACATTGTAGGCGGTGCGGATTTTGTAATGGCAAATCCGCCGTTTAATGTGGACGGTGTGGACAAAGCCAAAGATGCCGTAAAGAAAGACCCACGCCTGATATTGGACGGCAAAGTAAACCTGCCGAAAAATGACAACGCCAATTATTTGTGGATTCAGTATTTCTACAATTATCTGAAACCCACAGGCAGAGCAGGTTTTGTAATGGCTTCGAGTGCCAGCGATGCGGGGCACAGCGAAAAAGACATACGGGAAAAGTTGGTAAAAACAGGTGCCGTAGATGTGATGATGGCTATTGGCAATAACTTTTTTTATACCCGTTCACTGCCTTGCACACTTTGGTTTTTTGACAGGGGGAAAAGCCTCACCCCGGCCCTCTCGAAAGGAGAGGGAGGAAAACCCCTTAATAATGTGGGCAATGTTTTAATGCTCGATGCCCGAAAAATTTACCGCAAGGTAACGAGCAAGGTAAACGACTTTAGCCCGGAACAATTGCAAAACCTTATTTGCATTGTAAACCTGTATAGAGGCAATACAAAGAAGTTTGAAAGCACCGTAAAAACTTATTTACAAACATCTGCCGATTTAGCTAAGGAAACCGCAGAAGCCAATACCGAACTGCAAAGCAACTCAAAGGCCTCACCCAAACCCTCGCTAAAGGAGAGGGCTTAAAAATCTGTGAACCATTAGCGAAAGCGGTGCAGGAATTGGAAACAGATTTTAAAGAAATTTATGAAAAGCAAAACAAATTGATTGAAAAAGCAAAAGCATTCATCACTTCATTTACCGGAAAATGGAACGCTGCAAAAGTCCTCCCCCTTGGGGAGGATTTAGGAGGGGCCGCTAAACACCTACGCAAACCACAAGACAAACTCATTAAACAATTGCTTGATGCCATAAGCACAGCCACCAAAGAATACCAACTGGGCAAAAACAAGGACTGGAAAGACCTGAATGTACAGACGCAATTTATTGCGCCGCTGAAAGCATTGCAACAACAACTTAGCGGCAACCCCGATGAAGAAGAACCGGGCCTGCTGCATGAAACCGAATATTTCTATAAACAAGCTCATTGGCTCACAAGCCGTTTCCCCGATGGTGTTTATACTGATGTGGAAGGACTTTGTAAAGTAGTAAGCCAAGCCGACATCGAAGCCAAAGACTGGAGCTTAAGCCCGGGCAGGTATGTAGGCGTGGACACTGCCACCGATGATGACTTTGACTATGAAGAACGCCTGAACGAAATACATATTGAGTTGGAAGGATTGAATGAAGAAGCGATTGCTTTGGCAAATGCTATTGCTGAAAATTTTAAAACGGTGTTGATATGAGTGAAGAAATAACAGCATCAAAAGTATTTTTGAATTGGACAAATTTAATTGCCGATAAAATAAAGCTGGCACAAACCCGTGCTTCATTTAAGGTAAATGAAGAGATGCTTCATTTGTATTGGGATATTGGAAACTCCATCATGTCACAACAAAAACAAGAAGGCTGGGGCACAAAAATTATTGATTTGTTGGCAAATAATTTGGCTGTTACTTTTCCGAATAGCACAGGTTTTTCTGTTAGAAACCTAAAATATATGAGGGCCTTTGCAGAAGCATATCCTAACTATCCAATAGTGCAAGTGCCGCTTGCACAAGACAATACCGAATTTGTGCAAGTGGCGCTTGCACAAATTCCTTGGTACCACCACATCAGCCTTTTGAGCAAAGTAAAAGAACAAAATGAAAGGGCGTTTTATATCATAGAAACCGCAAAAAACGAATGGAGTAGAGATGTAATGATGCTTCAAATAGAAAGCAAATTGTATGAAAGAAATGGTAAAGCAATCAATAATTTTAAGAATACACTACCTGATTATCAATCTGATTTGGCGAAAAATATTTTTAAAGACCCTTATCAATTTGGCTTTTTAACCCTGGCAACTAAAATAAAGGAACTTGAAATAGAAAAATTATTAACCGAAAAAATAACCGACTTTTTATTGGAACTAGGCAAAGGTTTTGCCTTTGTTGGAAGGCAATACGCAATAGAAGTAGACCAAACAGATTATAAAATTGATTTGCTTTTTTACCATACCATTTTGCACGCCTACATAGTGATAGAATTAAAAGCCGGCGAGTTTAAACCTGAATATATTTCTAAACTAAATTTTTATATAAGTGCAATAGACGACTCCTTAAAAACAGCGAATGATGAACCAACTATTGGTTTGCTTTTGTGTGCATCTAAAAGCAATGTAAAAGTAGAATATGCTATGCGTGGATTGGACAAACCATTGGGGGTAGCAAGCTATCAATTAGAAGCTTTGGTAAAAGAAAATATAGATAAATTAAACCAACTAGAGGATGAAAAGTAAAATACATATTGATTTGAAGGGTTTGCACGAAGAAGCGATTGCTTTGGCGAATGCTATTGCTGAAAATTATAAAGAGTTGGCGATATGAAATGGAAAAATTTTAAGCTTGGAGAACTCTTCCAGATTAAACACGGCTGGGCTTTTAAAGGGCAGTACTTTAACAGTGAAGGAGAGTTAATAATCTTGACTCCAGGTAATTTTTATGAGAAGGGTGGCTTTAGACAAGTTGTAGGGAAAGAGAAATTCTATACTGGGGAATTTCCACAAGAATTTTTACTTAAAAAAAATGATGTGGTTATTGCGATGACAGAACAAGGCCCAGGATTATTAGGAAGTCCTGCAATTGTGCCATCAGATGAAAAATATCTTCACAATCAGAGGATTGGTCTAGTTCATCAGATTGAAAAAAGTAAAGTCGATCCGATATTTATTTATCGCTTGTTCTTTACTTCTATCGTTAGAAATGAAATTTTCGGATCAGCAACAGGAACAAAAGTTAAGCATACAGCTCCAAAAAGAATTTATGAGATTGAGGTTAAGGTTCCAGATGTAGCCACCCAACGCAAAATCGCCTCCATTTTATCGGCTTATGATGATTTGATAGAGAATAATTTGAAGCGGATAAAGTTGTTGGAGGAGAAGGCGTTTTTGAGGTATAAGGGGATTGTGGGAAGTGAAAAATTAGAAAAGCATATCCTTTCTGATTTTGGGGAGATCATTACAGGTAAAACACCTTCCACAACTATAACTGACTATTTTGGCGACGATGTTCCATTTATTAAAACTCCTGATATGCACAATCAAATTTTCATTGAGCATACAGACCAAATGTTGAGTGAACTTGGAGCTAAATCACAAGAGAAAAAATTCCTACCACCATTAAGCCTTTGTGTAAGTTGTATTGGAACAGCAGGAGTAGTTGGGATAACTTCTAAACCAAGTCAAACCAATCAACAAATCAATTCAATTGTTTTTGATGAACCGAAAAATGTTTATTTCTTTTATGCGCTTATGTCTCAAATTAAAGAGCAGCTTGATGCTTTAGGAAGTAATGGCTCGACTTTTACAAATGTGAATAAGAATAAGTTTGAGAATATGGAAGTGTTTGTTCCGAATGAAAAAGTATTAAGTGAGTATGCAGAAGAATTTGAAGCACCTTTTGATTTAATACTTACACTACAAAAACAAAACACCAAACTCCGAGAGGCAAGAGATATATTATTACCTAAATTGATGAGTGGGCAAATAGAAGCGTAAAAAATGGAAAGTGCAAAATTTGCACATTCCACATAATGAACTTAAATGAACGAAATAGAAATATATAAAGCCAATGATTCAAAAATAGAAGTTCGGGTAAAGTTCGATCAGGACACGGTTTGGCTTTCGCAAAAGCAAATGGCAGAGCTTTTCGATAAAGATTCAGACACCATTAGCTTGCACCTTAAAAATATTTTTGCAGAAGATGAATTGGAAGAAAAATCAACTACCGAGTTTTTCTCGGTAGTTCAAACCGAGGGGAAAAGGCAGGTTTCCAGGCAGATAAAATTTTACAACCTCGATGCCATTCTTTCAGTAGGATATCGGGTAAACTCCAAACGAGGCACCCAATTTCGCCAATGGGCAACCCAGCGGCTAAAAGATTATCTGGTACAGGGCTATGCCATTAACGATAAACGTTTGGCAGAAAAGCAACAACAAGTTGAATATTTAAAAACGGGCATTCGTATTTTAAACCGTGCCTTTACACAACAGGCAACTGCCGAAGACAGCCAAATGCTGCAAATATTTGCCAAAGGCTTGGCATTGCTGGACGATTACGACCACGAACAATTAGACCAAAAAGGCAAAACAATACAAGAGCCTGTTTATCCAAGCATAGCAGAGTATCTCACGGTTGTTTCAAAAATGAAATCGACTTTTACATCAGATGTATTTGCCAAACCAAAAGATAAAGGTTTTGAAAGTTCCGTAAAGCAAATAGAACAAAGCTTTGGCAATAATGATTTGTATAAAAGTATTGAAGAAAAAGCAGCAACGCTTTTATATTTGATAGTTAAAAATCATTCGTTTGTTGATGGTAATAAGCGCATAGGGGCAGCTTGCTTTCTGTATTTTTTGGAGAAAAACGGCTTGCTTTATATAGAAAGTAATACGCCAATAATCAGCAATGAAGCACTGGCAGCCATTACCCTGTTTGTTGCTACCAGCAAACCCAATGAAATGGAAACCGTGAAGCAACTAATAGTTAGTATATTAAATAAAAGCAAATGAAAACAACCAAACTAAGCGAGGCAAGAGCTATTTTATTGCTTAGATTGATGAATGGGCAAATAGAAGTTTTATTATGAAAAGCAAAACATCATTTACCAAAGTCGACGCTGATGAGATTGTGAAGCTCATTAAAGAGAAGCTTAAAGCTGATACGACTAAGCAAAAAAGTATTCGCAATCAAATTCGAAAGATTGGCTTCTATGCAAGCGACTATGGTTTTAGAGATGGCTATAACGTAGAGCAATTTTTGAGTGTGGCGAAAATCACCGGAGGTGCACTACCAAAACCCGAGGCAAAACAAAAACCAATATCTATTTTAAAACCAACAGTTCAGGAAATCAAACCAACATCAGCAAGAAGCACAAGTGACGAAAGCTATGTAATTGATTTGTGTGATGAAGTTTTGAAATTAAAAGCATTACGCCAACATCGCTTTGATTTTCTTAAAGGAGATTCAGGAACCAGATTGCCGGTTGATGCTTATTATCCTTCTTTAAACTTAGTTGTTGAATTTAAGGAAAGACAACATACGGAAGAGGTTAAGTTTTTTGACAAAAGACAAACTGTAAGCGGGGTTGGCAGAGGAGAACAAAGAAAACTTTATGATCAAAGACGTAGAGATGTATTGCCCAAACATGGCATAAAACTGATTGAGTTTGATTACTCTGAATTTGAAATTTCCCGCGGAAAGAAATTAGTAAGGAATAGAGAAGAAGATTTAAAAGTGATAATGAAGAAATTGAAGAAATAAATAAAGAAACTGCTATAGGCAAGAGATATATTATTACCAAAACTGATAAACGAACAAATGGAAGTGTAAAAAACATAAAATGGCAAACTTAATACATAGCACAAAAGAGGTTTTCACCAATTTCCTAAGAGGTAGAATATATAAAATACCAGAGTATCAAAGAGGTTACAAATGGAATAACAAACAAATTGAACAACTTCTTAATGATATTTTAGAATTTGACGACAAATTGGATGATGATTTGTTTTACTGTTTACAAAACATCACTTTATATCCTTCTAAACAGGAAATAGATGTTTTAAATATTGTTGATGGTCAACAAAGGCTTACCACAACTTATTTGTTGTATTGCTTTTTGGAACTTGAAGAATTTTTGTTGGATAAATTGCACTATGCTGTTAGAGTAAGCTCCAACACATTTATAAAAATACTGCAACAAGACAGACAGAATTTTATAAAATCCATCCTTAATAGCAATGCCTTTGATGATTTTTGTCACGCATTTCACAATGACGATTTTGACCATCAAGATATTTTCTACATGTTCAATGCAATGAAAACTTTTGAGAATTGGTTTTCAAAATCCAATGTTAACAGAGAACTATTCAAAGAAAAATTTATCACCAAAGTAAAATTCATTGTAAACGAGATACACTCGGATATTAAAGAGCAAGAACTCTTTATGAATCTCAACACTGGAAAAGTTCCTTTAGATGGAGCAGATCTCATCCGGGCAATTATAATAACAAGAGTGGCCAAAGAAGAAATGCAAGATTTCAATCATTCTTCTATAAAAGATATAGTTCGGCTAAATGAAAAGAGAACTAGAATAGGTTGGGAATTAGACCAAATTAATCAATGGTGGTCTAACAAAAATGTAAAAAACTACTTTAGGCCATTTCTAAAAATAGAAGTTGACAACCAAGAAACCATTTTTTTTAATTATGATATTAATCCCATAAACATTCTTTATAGTTTGTGGGCGGAAACAAAATTAAAACCCAAAGAAAGACTTCGATTAAAATTATTTGAGAACTCAGATATTTCCTCCCTTTATAAAGAACTGTCCTTTCTAAATAGAACACTTCAAGACTGGTTCAAGGATAGAGAATTATATCATTTATTAGGTTATTTGGCTAATAATAATCGTTCATTTAGTTTTAGCAACTATTATAAGGTATGGTTAAGTCCTAACCAAACAAGAGAAATATTTATAGTAAAAATTAAATCAGATATCAAAAACTATGTCTTTGGGGATGAAAGAAAAGAAAATAGTGGTTCGGAATTTTGGTTACAATCTATACTGAATTACGACGGAGAAGCTAAAACAAATTGGTATGATTTACAGGAGCTTGAGAAGTTTTTAGTTTTGATAGATGTCATAGAGATTTCAGAAAATAAAGAATCTCCATTTTTATCTCCGGTTCATTTCAAGAAAAACAATGAAGACAAGGAGCATATCTATCCTTGCTCCCCAAAAAATATAAAGGAACTAGAAAAATGCAACAATGAATTTGAGGTTATTAAAACTTATCTAGAAAAAACAAAGAGATTGAGCGAAGGTTTATTTCCATCTAATGAAGAAGATTGGAATAAAAAAGAAGATACAGAAAAAGAAGATATTTTAAAAACCTTAGAATCAAATATTCACCAGAAAACGCCAATAAATTCAATCGGAAATTTGGTGTTACTGCACTATTCAATCAATCGAGGATTTGGAAATGACTATTATATAGACAAACGTGCTTCTGTAGTGAATAATGTTAGAAATGGTGAATATGTTAGACAACACACTTTAAGTGTTTTTGTAAAAGGGCGTTCAGATTCAAATAATTTGAATGATTGGAATTTTGAGGATATTGAGAAAAATGCTGATTACATGGAACAACGTATTAGAGATTTTTTTGGGTTAAAAAAAGAAACAAATGAACAAGCAACAGCTTAAAGAACAAAGCCTATTACACTTACTTTCTCAAAATAATTTCATTGTTCCAGAAATTCAAAGAGAATATGTTTGGGGTCAAAATGAAGATGTTATCTCTCGATTTTTGGATTCCATAATAGAAAAAATTGGTTTAGTTTGTGATCAATGTGGAAATCCAAAAAAGAACACAAAAATAAACGTAGGTTTTCTTTACACTTACAAACCAAGCTATGTAACATATAGCAACGAGAGATATTTAGATGAAAATATAATTGATGGACAACAACGTTTTACGACTTTAATTCTATTGTTATTTTATTGTGCACTGAAAGAAGATAGAACAGAAGATTTCAAAGATGTCATTCGATTAGAAGCAGATTTGGAAATGGCTTTTGATTATAAAGTACGAAACCTAACGCACATCTTCTTACTCCAGCTTGTAAATAAAGTAGATAAACTAAATGATTTAAAATTAATATTTGAAGATAAAGCTACCTGGTTTTTAAGTGATTTTAAAACAGATGTAACTATAGATTCATTGATAAAAGCATTACAAATAATTGACAAGAAGTTTGTTTCAAAAAATGAAGTTTATTTCGATTATATATTGAATAATATTAAGTTTTATCACTTTAGAACCGAAGCAACAAATCAAGGAGAAGAACTTTATATTACTATGAACGCAAGGGGTGAAGCTCTATCTAAAAATGAAGAGAATAAAGCAGTATTAATGCTTAATGATTCTTCATTAGTAGAATTTGGAAAAAAATGGGAGGATTGGCAAGACTTCTTTTGGAAAAACAGAGATAAAAGCAATCCAAATTCAAATGCAGATGTGGGATTTAATGAATTTTTACGTTGGATTCAGATCATAGAGATGACACTTACTGATTCAGAAGTAGATACAGAAGAAGATGAAAAAATTTCTGAAGAATCTCTAACGAAAGAGATTATTACACTCATTCAGGGTGATAAAATAATCCTGAAAAAAGAATATTTTGCAATTGAAAAAATTGAAAAATACTTTGTTGCTATTCAATATCTGTTTGAAAATTATTTTTCAGATATTGAATACAAATCAAAATATGATGACAGTTTAGATCCTACAATCATAAAAAAAAGGTATTTACACCCTAAAAATAAAACAATAGAACAATCTGAATCTTTTGAGTTCATCCCCGTTTTGTATTATGTCTTAAAATTGCAAAAATCTAATCAACCTATTAATAACCAAAACATTTTCAGGCTATTGAGATTTTTAAATAATCTAAGAAAGGATGTTGTTGTTCGTAAAACAATAAATAAACAAGTAATTAATGCAATAAAACTTGTGGATGCTTTATTAGAATTTTATGATGATATTGCTAAAATTACTCTTGTTCAAGATAAGAAAATTTCAAAATCCTTATTAACTCCAGAAGAAGAGTTTAAGTTCAAAATCTATTTGGATAAAATAAATAGAGAAGAAGTCGAATCTGTTTTATGGCAGGCTGAGAATAATAAAATTTTAAATGGTAAAACAGCTCCTTTAATTCAATACTCATATTGTCCGTATGAAAAGAAAAGTGAGTTTGCTTTTGAAAAAACATTTGATAAATTCAATGTGCAGAATTTTAGTTTAGATAATTTTAAATTTTTACATGAGAACTTTTTAAAACTTACAGATGAATCTGAAAACCAATTATCAAGTAATATTTGGGGAATAATGATACTAACTGACTATTATCAAATAAAAAATTATAACGAAAACCATAAAATAGTTAGTTGTATAAACTCTGATGATTTTCATTTAATTAGAAATAAATACTTTTTGAATAAAATTGATGAAGCCAGCCAGTGTGAAAATTCTAAAAACTATTTTCAACGCATATTTGATGATTTTATGTCTAATTACATTTCTTTAGAAGATTTATCAAGGGAAAATAATTTTAAAAAACAACTTTATGCCTACTACATTGCCCTAAGTAATAATGGTGAGTGGCATTTTAGTAAAGGTAAAAATTTTGGTGTTTACTTATTTCCTAAAATGTATAGTTCTTTTTTCGAAAATGAAGTAAGGTTCCAACATTATAGATTGAAATGGGTTGGTGCAGATTACAATTATTTCGATGATAGAAAGTTCCAGATAAAAAACTATTATGAAAAAATATTCAAATAGATATGACTTCGGAATACTCTGAAGATAATCTAATAGAGCAAACAGCAATTGATTTATAATGGGAAATAATAAAACTATAACAGTAAAAGAAACAGAAACTGGCATTTATGAAGGTGATACGTCTGATTATATTTTCACTTATAGACATTGCTCGCCATAAGGATAATGCCAACACAGATACCGTTATTCAAAATTGGTTATGAAACAGAAATACCATAGAGTTACTTGATTTTTGGGAGAATATGTATAATCCCGATTTTAAACCCCTCGAATTCGAGGGGTTTAAAAACAGATAGCTACAATTTTAATTCTACCGAATTCGGGATAATTAAAAGCATCGAATTCGATGCGTTAAAAAAATAAAAGAATGGCAAAAAATAAAATAATAACCGTAAAAGGAACAGACATTACCATTATAAAGAATAGTGATGGGGATTTTATTTCCCTCACCGATATGCTGAAAGCCAAAGATGGGGATTTTTTTATTTCTGATTGGCTAAGAAACAGAAATACTGTTGAATTTCTGGGAATATGGGAATCTGTATATAACCCCGATTTTAATTATGGCGAATTTGCCATAATTAAAAGTAAGGCCGGATTGAATAATTATAAAATCAGCGTGAAAGAATGGCAGGAAAAAACGAATGCCATCGGTTTGAAAGCTACCACAGGCAGGTATGGTGGCACTTACGCACATCCTGATATTGCATTTGAATTTGGCATGTGGATCAGTGCAGAATTTAAGATATATCTGATTAAAGAATTTCAACGCTTAAAAGAAGAGGAAAGTGATAGATTAAAACTTACCTGGAATTTGCAACGTACTCTGGCCAAAGTAAATTACCGCATTCATACTGATGCTATCAAAGAAAACCTGGTTCCGCAGCAACTCTCAAAAGAGAAAATAAACTTTGTATATGCCGATGAGGCCGATATGCTCAATGTCGCTTTATTTGGAATAACAGCCAAGCAATGGAGAGATGCAAACCCCAAAGCAGATGGCAATATAAGAGATACGGCTACAATAGAACAGTTGGTTGTATTGAGCAATATGGAAAGCATCAATGCAGTATTGATTCATCAGGGATTATCGCAAAGTGAAAGACTGATACAATTGAATAAAATAGCCATCACCCAAATGAAATCACTTTTGGGAAACAATAACCTAAAGAAGTTAAAATAATGACTTGGGAATATTCAGAAGACAACCTCATAGAACAAACCGCCATTGATTTATTTTTTCATCAACTGGGCTGGGATACGCTATTGGCCTACAACAAAGAGAGTTTTGGGGAAGGCAGCACCTTGGGCAGATTAAATAAAAAAGAGGTAGTAATCAAAAGAAAATTTTTTGCGAAAATAAAGGAATTCAATCCCGGTTTACCACAAAAGGCATATGATGAAGCGTTTGAGAAACTCACCGAAGAAAGCAGTACTAAGACATTAGATGAAATCAATTTTGAGAAACATCATTTGTTGCGTAATGGAATCCCTGTTGACTTTATTAATGAAAAGGGCATACCTGTAAAAAATAAAACACTAAAGGTTTTTGATTTTGACAATGCAGCTAATAACAACTTTTTAGCCGTTCGCCAACTGTGGCTGCAAGGCAAAAGCAACCGTGAACGCAGACCGGATATCATCGGTTTTGTAAATGGCATACCGCTGTTGTTTATAGAACTGAAAGCAGCCCACCGCAAATTAGAAAACGCATACAACGATAATTTTACGGACTATAAAGACGTCATTCCACACCTATTTCATTATAATGCTTTTGTACTCTTGAGCAACGGCATTGAAAGCCGCATAGGCAGCGTAACAGGTAAGTACCAGCACTTCCACGAATGGAAACGCATAACAGAAGAAGACGAAGGCATTGTGGGATTGGATAGAATGATAGTGGGTGTTTGCGAAAAGAAACGCTTTCTAGATCTGTTCGAGAACTTCATTCTGTTTGATAACTCTTTGGGCAAAGTAGTCAAACTCATTGCCAGAAACCACCAGTTCATTGGCGTAAACAAAGCCATTGAGAACATCAAACACAAAGAAGATCTTTATAAACTGGGTAAAATCAGTTCAGAAGAAAAACAAAAACTCGGTGTGTTTTGGCATACGCAAGGAAGCGGGAAATCCTATTCAATGGTTTTTTTCTGCCAAAAAATTCACCACAAGTTTACAGGCAGTTACACCTTTTTAATTGTAACCGACCGCAACGAATTAGATACTCAGATTTACGGCACATTCAGCGGCATTGGGGCTGTACCGCAAGTTAAGGCAGGTTCAAGAGATTCGCTGAAAGCCAATAGCGGAAAGCATTTGAAAGAATTGTTAAGTTCAGAACACCGGTATTTGTTTACCCTCATTCACAAGTTCAACTTTGAAGAAGAAATCACCAAACGCGACAATATCATTGTCATATCTGACGAAGCCCACCGCACACAAGGTGGAAACCTGGCTATGAACTTGCGCAATGCTTTACCCAATGCCTCGTTCATTGGTTTTACCGGTACACCACTTTTCAAAGACGATGAAATTACCAAGCGCATATTTGGAGATTATGTTTCCCGTTACGATTTCAAAAGGAGTGTAGATGATGGTGCAACCGTTCCGCTTTACTATGAAAACCGGGGAGACTTTCTGGGCTTAAAAAATCCAACAATTAATAATCAAATCAGGGCACTGTTAGAAGCTGAAGAACTTGAAAGCGACCAACGAAGCAGGGTCGAACAATTGATTGCAAGGGAATACCCGATACTAACAGCCAAAAAGCGGCTTAATGACATAGCAAAAGATACAGTTTGGCATTTTTGCAATAGAGGTTACAAGGGCAAGGGGATGTTTATTGCGCTGGACAAACTTACTGCCGTAAAAATGTATGATTTAATCACTCATCACTGGCAGTTGTACATTGCCCAAATGGAAAAGGAAATTGCCAAAGGAAAATATGGCGATCAGGAAGCATTGGAGAAAAACCGCGAATTGCAATGGGTAAAAGCAACAGAAGTTTGTGTAGTGGTAAGTTCTGAACAAAATGAAATTGAAAAATTCCGGAAGTGGGATTTAGACATAGAACCACACCGGGCAAAAATGAACGATCAGGACCTGGAATCAAGGTTCAAAGAAGAAAACGATCCGTTCAGGTTTGTCATTGTTTGTGCCATGTGGATTACCGGTTTTGACGTGCCAACGCTTTCCACTTTGTACATTGACAAACCCTTGAAATCGCATACGCTGATGCAGGCTATAGCAAGAGCCAACCGCATTAGCGAAGGCAAAAACAATGGGCTGATAGTTGACTATATAGAAACCTACACTGCATTGTTAGATGCGCTGGCAATTTATGGCGAGGGCGGTGGGGATAGTGGCGATGGAAATGGCAGCAATAAACCAGAACCACCTGTTAAGCCAAAAGAAGAATTGATAAAGGAATTGGAAGAAGTATTGGCTATTACAGAAAGCTTCCTCAAGGAAGAACTGAATTTTGATTTGATAGAACTAATAGAAGCCATTGGGTTAAAGAAATTAGCTGCCATAGAAAAAGGAATGAACGCTGTTTATACCAATGATGAAACCAAAAGTAAATTTCAGATTTTAGCCCGGGAAGTCTTTAAAAAGTACAAAGCGTTACAACCCGATAAGTCGTTGAATCAATATGCGCCGAGAAAAAATGCTATCGATGTTATCTACACGGCTATTGAAGGCAATGTGCAAAGTGCAGATGTTTCTGAAATTATGAAAAAGATTCAAAACGTGGTGGATGAGTCCATTGAAAACATGATGCATGAACCGGGTTTGATGGCCGAAAAGATGATAGACCTTAGTGGACTGAATTTTGAAGTATTAGAACAGTATTTTTTGAAAGCAAAAAATAAAAATTCAACGGTACAATCCCTAAAGTCAAAAGTGGAAAAGCAACTGAAACAAATGGTAGAACGAAACCCAATGACCATTGATTATTATAAACGTTACCAGGAAATAATTGATGAATACAACCACGGTAAAGATGATGCCGTAATAAAGGAAACTTTTAGAAAATTGATTGAGTTGGTGAAGTCGTTTACAGAAGAAGAGGCCGACACCAAAAGGGAGGGATTGTCTGACGAGCAGAAGGCCATATTTGATATTTTAAGACAAGGAAAAAGACTGGAGGAAAAAGAGAAAAATGAAATAAAGCAACTCTCTGTAGAATTGCTTGAAGTGCTTAAAATTGAAAAATTGAAGGTTGAAAAATGGGCTGATAAAATGGAGACATCAGCAGCAGTCTTCAATTACGTAAACAAAAAGCTTTTCGAGGTCTTGCCATACCCGATTTATCAAACAGATGATATTGACCTAAAAACCCAGTTGGTTTATAACCATCTTAAAAATCAATATTGGGGTAGTGGGCAAAGTATATATGGGGCTTATTAAAGGAGTACATTTATTAAAAAAATAAAAAAAACGCCTCCAAACCAAGGCGCTTTTTTTCAGTTGACCTGTAGTGAGCCCGAAGTCAATTGCAATGATTTTTTCTCCCGTAGGCACGCCTGTGATTGTCACAGATGCAAGGGCGGTCTATGCAGCTTTTACATTGTAACTTATTAATTGATTGGAATTTGTTCAAGCCATAAAATTCAATATCCGGTTTAGATGCAGGCATTTCAATTGTATCATCTGTCTTGCAGGAGCCAAAAAAGGTAATGGATAAAATTGTTGTAGCTTAAATAATGCTTTGTAAGGCTAACAGGTTTATCAATAAAAAAGCTTAATACCCATAATATTTAACAGTAATGAGTAGTATCGGCAGATTGTTGCATCTATTTCGTATAATTGTAAGCAAAGCGGGTACGATTTTTTAGTGGGTAATTTAAAATCAATTATCATGAAAAAAAGTATCCTTTTAACTGCCCTGGCATTTGCAGGCGCAGGTATTGTAACCTATTTACTTTCTGGAAAAAGTTCAGCTAAAACACGTTCAAAACAACCCTCAAATCCCAGATCTCATCATAGAGTCAATGTATTTTCAAGAGCAAAACAATATGCTGCACCTACCGAAGAAAATGATATTAATATGTAGAGTGCTATAAATTTATTTTAGTGATGGCGAAGCTTTTAAGGTAATGTTTACAGACACATATGGTATTGTTAATATTAGAATTAAGAATAGAAAGTATCAGAAAATTAAAATTATGGTTAACCTGTATAGAAGAAGGGGATGTATGTACAGGTTCTGTAGAAATTAAAAGTTGAGGATTTTGTTTTAACTAACAAAAATCAACTATTGCTTATTTCGCAGCAACAACAATTTCCGTATAATTTGTATTAGTTGAACCCCATCCGGGGTTCCTAAAATTCATTTTATTATATATGGCCTACAACTATTGAACTCCATCCGGAGTTCTTAAAATTCATTCACTAATTTTCTTTACAATTATTTATCCCTTCCGGAGAATAAATACAAAATTCATGTTTTCGTTTAAACCCTAACTCCGCAAAATTTACCCCTTCTTTACGCTTTTAAAAAAATATTTTTTTGATTTTCAAGTGATTGTAGTGAAAAATTGTTTATTTTTA
>JANPGE010000151.1:0-10062 GCA_031423805.1 Segetibacter sp.
GCAGGTTGATTTTCAAATTCTACAAACCATTCATGGAAGCTTTTACCATGTGCTTTACTTATAAGTGGTGCAACTGTAAATTCAATAATTTTCACACCTTCTTCATTTGCTGCTTTTAGCAAGGCATATTCTACTTCTTCGGCTATAACGTGTTCACCAAAGGCAGAAATGAAATGTTTTATTCTACCGGTAACTATTATTTTGTAAGGATTGATACTAATGAATTTAATAGTATCTCCAATATTGTAAGCCCACAAACCGGCATTGTTACTAATAATTAATGCATAATTTTCACCAACTTTTACATCATTAAGTGAAAGTCTGGTTGGGTTTTCATTAAATATTTCACCCGATGGAATAAACTCAAAGAAAATACCCGAATTGGTATTTAACAGCAATCCTGTTTCTTTATAATTATCCTGAAAGGCAAAAAAACCTTCAGAAGCAGGAAATAATTCTACAGTGTCTATAGGCTTGCCTATACTCTCCAACAACTTAGCCTTGTAAGGTTCAAAGTTTACGCCCCCTTGCACCATAACAGAAAAATTAGGAAAGATATCTTTGATTTTTTTGCCTGTTCTTTCAGTTAACTTATCAAAGTACATTTGCATCCACGGTGGTATGCCACTAATTAGTGTCATATCCTCATTAATAGTTTCATTAACTATTTTTTCAAGTTTGGTTTCCCATTCTTCAATACAGTTAGTTTCGTAAGAGGGCAATTGATTGGATCTTAAATAGCCTGGAACATGATGGTTGACTATACCACTTAAACGGCCTGTTTTTATTCCTGCAATTTCATCTAAAACGGGTGACCCACTTAAGAAAATTAATTTGCCTCCTGCAAAACTATAATTTCCACTTTGAGCCATGTAGCACAACAATGCATTTCGGGCCGTATTAATATGGTTGGGAATTGATGCTTTTGTAATCGGGATGTATTTTACACCGCTTGTTGTACCGCTGGTTTTTGCAAAATAGATGGGCTTACCTTCCCAAAGTACATCGGACTCACCATTTTTTATTTTTTCAATATAACTTTTTAGTTGCTCATAATCTCTAATAGGAACTGCTTTTTGAAAATCGTTATAAGTTACAATTTTTGAAAATTCATGATCTTTTCCAAAACAAGTTTGCTTTGCAGAAAAAATAAGTTTTTTAAATATGAGTTCCTGATCTTCAATTGCACGAAGACTATGTTTTTGAACTTTTATAAAAATAAATAAGGCAAACGGTTTTGCAAGCAGTGTCTTTAAACTCATTATTTATTGATAATATTGAATAACAAATGTAAAGTATCAATCACCTTTACCTTTAAAAATTTGCAATGAATACTTAATGAAACCATCGGTTTTCATTTTTTGCATATTATTTCTATCTGTTTTTTAAAGAAAAGTGCAATTATTATTATGAAAACCCTACTTTTGCACTCCTAATTTTGGAAAGTTATGTTTGCAATAGTAAAAATCGCAGGACAACAATTTAAGGTACAGGCTGGACAAAGTTTGTACGTACCTCACCTGCAAGGTCAGAATGGCGATAAGGTAGAGTTCAGTGATGTTCTCATGACCGACGACAATGGTTCACTTTCGGTTGGTAACAACGTAAGTGCAAAGGTGTCTGCCGAAATCATCAGCAACCTGGTAAAAGGTGATAAGGTGATAGCTTTTAAAATGAAAAGAAGAAAAGGTTTTCGTAAGAAGCTTGGACACAGAACACAATACACACACATCAAGATACAAAGCATAGCTTAAGATTTTGATGTTTTTCTCAACAAATTTATTTTTTGTTGAAAAATGATATCCACAAAATATCTACATAAAAATTTACAAAATAAAACGTCATGGCTCACAAGAAAGGTGAAGGTTCCGTTAAGAACGGACGGGATTCACAAAGCAAAAGATTAGGTGTAAAAATATTTGGTGGTCAGCCTGCAATATGCGGAAACATTATACTTCGTCAGCGTGGTACACAATATCACCCTGGTACAAACGTAGGTGTTGGTAAAGACTTTACACTCTTCGCATTGACTGATGGTGTAGTAGAATTTAAGAAAGGTCGTAACGACAGAAGGACAGTTTCTATCGTTACAGAAGTAGCTTCTGCGTAACTTTTTTTTGGCAGTTTAAAATAAGTTTTTAATTTAGTGCATATTTACTAACCATTAAAATTTAAAAACATGGCCACTGCAAAAAAAGCCGCTCCTAAAAAAGCTGCTGCAAAGAAAGCTGCCGCTCCTAAGAAAGCTGCTGCACCTAAGAAAGCCGCTGCTAAGAAAGCCGCTGCACCTAAGAAAGCTGCTGCTCCTAAGAAAGCTGCCGCTCCAAAGAAAGCTGCCGCTCCAAAGAAAGCCGCTGCTAAGAAAGCTGCTGCTCCTAAGAAAGCTGCTGCTAAGAAAGCTGCTACTAAAAAATAAAATTGATTTTTTAGAAAGCTCGAATAAATTAAAGTCCCGAAAATTTCGGGACTTTTTCATTTATAATAAATTTGTATTACCCTGGGGATAAGATACTAATCAGACTTACACCGAATAAGGATTTGCAAAACGGTTAGTGCAACGGGGTGCATTATTTTTATGGTGAAAATTACAATCTAAACGCAAACAACATTCTATTAATGTATTCTATCACCCCTTATTTCAAGTTCGTTCATAACACCTGCTTCATAAGTTAGCCATTGTTGCCATCGGATTCTTACTTTTTCTTTATCAACGTATGTTTCAGCAAGCTCTATAAATAAGGTATAATGGCCGGCTTCGCTTTCCATAAACCTACGGTAAAAGTTGGATAAATATTCGTCATTCAATCCTTCACTTAACCGTTTAAACCTTTCGCAACTCCGTGCTTCTATCAAAGCAAAAATCAATAATTTATCCAAGAATCTTTCTTCGTCATTACCATCTTTTTTTTGAAATAACATGAGCTTGTTTACATACTCATCTTTGCGTTGTTTACCAAGGTGCAATTTCCTTTTATTCAATTCATTCAGCACTAACCTGAAGTGTCCCCATTCTTCTGTAACTATGGGGGCCAATTCATTTACCAATTTCTCCTTTTCGCTGTATCGCTGTATAAGTGAAATACAACTCGTTGCAGCTTTCTGTTCGCAATAAGCATGGTCTGTGAGAATCTCTTCCAATGAAATATTATCTAAGTTGGCCCACCTTGGGTCTGTAGGCAAATGCAATCCTAGGATGTTTTTTTGATATGCAGAAATTGTGTCCATCTAAATTCTTTATTTTAAAATATTGAGATGCAAACTTACTGTGAGAACTATTAAATTGAAGGAAAATATGAATCAACAATAGAGTTTGGAAGAAGTATTTTGTAAACCTTACCAGTTTAATTTGAAGTATCATTTTTCTAAATCAACTTTTTGTATAGAACTATTGCTGTTGTATTGTACTTTTAGCCACTAATTGTTATTTATGCGAATCATACCATTTATTATTTCACTTATTATTACTATTGGCTTAATAATAGTTCTGAATATACCTCTTGAACTTAATGGAGCTAAAACGCCTTGTTTCGGGGCATTTTTAAGTCCGCAACATGGTTTTTGGCAAAATGCTGAACCTACAGATAATGATTATAATGCTTCATTGAAATTTCCTGACCTGCAAGGAAATGCAGAGGTGTATTTTGATGAAAGACTTGTGCCGCATATCTATGCTGACAATGAAAAAGATTTATATTTTATCCAAGGCTTTTTGCATGCTAAATTTCGCCTTTGGCAAATGGAATTTCAAACACACGCTGCAGGAGGTAGGCTAAGCGAAATATTTGGAACAAAGAACGGTACAGCCAACTTCCTAAAGATTGATCGATTTTTCAGAAGGCTGGGCATGGTGTATGGCGCCGAAAAATCGCTTGAGGCACTTGAGGCTGATAGTATTACTAAAAACGAATTGGATGCCTATACTGCAGGTGTTAATGCCTACATTGGAGATTTAAAACCTAATCAGTATCCCTTGGAATATAAGTTGTTGAATTATCAGCCCGAGAAGTGGACCAATCTCAAAACCCAACTATTTCTAAAATACATGTGTTTTGACCTTGCAGGTTATGATACTGACTTTGAAAAAACCAATATGAAAGGTTTTCTTTCTACGGGAGATATGGAGCAACTTTTTCCAGCAACTCAAGATAGTCTTGATCCAATTATTCCAGTTGGAACTGCATTTGCTACACCTGGAATAACCATTACACCACCAACAGGTCTGGATTCTAATTATTTTCATACAAATGGGGCTGAAAACGGAAATAGCATTATTCAGCCTGATAAGAGAAATGGCAGTAACAATTGGGCGGTAGCTGGTAGTAAAACTCAAAGTGGTGCAACTATTCTTTGTAATGACCCACATCTGGGCCTAAACCTACCTTCACTATGGTACGAAATGCAGTTATCTGCTCCGGGATGTAATGTTTATGGCGTTTCATTCCCGGGTGCACCGTCGGTTATTATTGGTTACAATGATAGCATTGCATGGGGTGTAACAAACGCCGGAAGAGATGTAAAAGATTACTACGAAATCACTTTTAAAGACAGTACCATGCAGGAGTACTGGTACAATGATAACTGGGTATCTTCTACTTTTAGAGACGAAATAATCAATGTAAAGGATAGTACGGAAGTGCACGAAAAAATTGCTATGACCGTTTGGGGACCTGTGATGTACGACAAGCATTATGAAAACATTCTGCACAATGGTAAGTATTACGCACTACGTTGGAAAGCACATGATCCAAGTAATGAACTATTGACGTTTAATAAGCTGAATCATGCGAAAGGATACACAGATTATTTAGATGCTATCAATACATATCAAACACCCGGACAAAATTTTGTTTTTGCAAGTAAGTCAGGCGATATAGCTATAAAAGAACAAGGACAGTTTCCTGCAAAATGGAAAAGGCAAGGTGACTTTTTGATGCCCGGTTCAGATAGTGTTTATCAATGGCAAGGATTTATACCGGCTGATGAAAACCCAATGATGGTAAACCCTGCAAGAGGTTTTGTTAGCAGTGCTAATCAGATGGCTACAGACGTAACTTATCCCTATTACCTTGCTGGAGATGCAACTATTTTCAGGGGTAAAATAATTAATCGTTTGCTTAATCAAATGAATGGTATCACTATAGATGATATGGAGCATTTGCAAAATAACAATTACAATTTATTTGCTGAAATGGCCCGGCCTATTCTATTAAAATACATTAATCAAAGCCAGTTAAATCAGGATGAAAGCAAGTACTTTGATGCATTTAAAAACTGGAATTTAAATAACGATATTAATGAGACAGGCCCTGCAATCTTTAAGCTATGGTGGGAAAGTTTATCTAAAAACATTTACCAGGATGAATTTTCCAAAACCAATTTACCTGTTGTTTGGCCCGAGGAAATTACATTGGTAGAGGGATTGCTAAAAGATAGCAGTTACAAATTTGCAGATGATATCAATACGTCAGATACAGAAACCATAGCGGATATGGTTTTGAAATCATGGAAATCAGTTGTTGGTGAAATAAAAAGTGCAGATGCAGAGGGCAGGCTTGCATGGGGAAATTTTAAGAATACAGGTGTGCGACATTTACTTAAAATTCCTGCATTGGGAAGGCTACACTTACCCATTGGTGGAGGTGAGGGAATCATCAATGCTACAACTTCTGACCATGGGCCCAGTTGGCGAATGATCGTACAATTAAGTAGTACCACTAAAGCATATGGAGTTTACCCCGGCGGACAAAGTGGTAACCCCGGCAGTAAGTACTATGATAATTTTATGGATTATTGGGTAGCAGGAAAATACTTTACTTTATTATTTATTGATAAAGACTCCGCAGCCAAAAGTGATAAGATGAAATGGAAAATGACATTCGAAAAAGCCTAAATCAACCTACTATGAAATTTATAGTTGCGATATTATTAACAGCATTATTAGCATTTGCAGAAAGCCTTTTTTTTCCGTGGTGGTCTATAGCTATTGCTTCGTTTATTGTAGCAGTTTTCATACATCAAAAGCCATGGAAAGCTTTTTTGTGTGGCTTTCTGGGTTTGTTTCTATTGTGGGCAGGCCAGGCATCTTTCATTGATTTCAAAAATGAACATATACTTTCTCAAAAGGTCGCAAACATTTTACCACTTGGCGGCAATACGCTTTTGCTAATCCTCATTACTGCATTTATTGGAGGCTTAGTTAGTGGATTTGGTGCATTGACAGGAAGTTTTACTAAGAGAAATAGTTATTAAATAATCAGACTTTTTTATTCAAAACTTCCAATCATTATTTAGTGATTTGTAACACTATACTTTTTCATTTGCATAGCCATAAACGCAAACAGTTGTAAAAAAATAAAAACGGATTTAACAAAAGTGGGAGTTTTTAAATCCTTTTATTTTTTGTTCAAAACCTTATGGGGTGATAACCTAATTCTTGATTATTCCAATTGTTTTTTTCACTAATTGTTAAGTGAATGCCTGAAAAGCTTTGTCGCATTTTTAGACGAATAGTAAAATGAAAGTAATGCTCTTCTGGATTATTTATAAAAACCAGTATAAACCTACTTTGTCTTTTCAATCAATTGCTCAAGTACAAAATGAGTGATGGGGCAGAAGGTTGAATTTTTTAAAGTCAACTGTGGTCTTTTTAGCAAGACATCTTCGTCAGTGTAAGGAAAACGTATGCAATCGCTGGGGCGTTCATCATAAATGCTGCAATATTTATCCGCACCAAGAAAGGGGCAGGGTGCAGTTCTTGCTACATAATCTCCTTCATTATCTAATCTTAGGTAGGTGTCTATGAAGTTGCTTTCCTTCATCTTTAGGTGCTTGCTGATACGCTTAATATCAGGTGTCTTAAATCGGGGAGAATAGTGTTTGCAGCAGTTAGCACATTGCAGGCAATCAATCTTTTCAAAAGCTTCATCATGCAAGTCGGGAAGCAATTTCAATACTTTATTTTTATCAGCTTTTTGTAGAAACTGCTTGTATTGCTTTTGATTTTCAGCTGATTTCTTTTCCCAATTTTCTAATGCTTCTTTCATTGTTAACAAACTATAAGGGGTAAAGATACAAACGCTTTTCTCTATTTATTGAAAACCTCCATTGCAGGGAGGGCCTTATTGGTAAAATCAAATAGAGCCTGATTTTCAAACGATGAGCCATCGGTAGCTGTGGTGCCTTTAAAGGCTACCCATTCAGTTCCCCAATAACAAAAACCAAGACCTTTGCTGTTGTCTTGAATTATCTTTCTAAGTGCCAATAAATAGTTTTTTTGACCATCCGCACTTGCAGGATAGCCCGATATCAATTGTGTTGGAAGGCCTACAATATTATTTGTAAAATCGTTGTAGCTCAATGTAAATGGATAAGCCGTTTCTGCAATCAAGATTGGCTTGTTAATGACAGTAGTTAAACCATCTATTGTTGATTTTACATTGCTTAAGCTTAAACCATGAAAAACTGGATAATAGGACAAGCCAATTATATCGTAATCCACGTTGCTATTTCTAAGCAAATCATAAAATGAGGAAGCATTATTTAACCCCGCATAATGAATAATAATTTTTGCAGAAGGAACACTGCTTCTTACTGCAGTACATCCTTTCTTTAACAATGAAATGAATTTGGCTGAATTTGTAATTCTCCCAGTATCCCATAAAAACCCTCCGTTGATTTCATTGCCAATCTGTACATACTCCGGTTGAATGATGGAAATAACCCTTGCAGTGTAGTTATAAACACTGTCTTGAAGTGTAATGAAATTTGCTGACTGCCATGCAGCCGGAGTTGATTGTGCACCTGGATCGGCCCATGTATCTGAATAATGAAAGTCTAACCAAACTTTGAGTCCTGCCGCCTTGATTTTTTTTGCAAAAACGGTAACTTCTGACAGGCTACTATGCGAATTGGAAGATGTATGCCAAAGCCTTATTCTGACTGTATTGCAACCGTTTTCTTTCAGTATGGTTAGTGCATCTTTTTTTATTCCGTTTTTATCGTAGAAAAAAGTTCCCGCTTGTTCTATCTCCAGAAGAAAAGAAAGATCTGCACCTCTAACCACCAATGTATCGGGAGTTGTAGGGTTGTTATCTGAAGGTGTTATAGTTTTTTTGCTACAGGAAATTACAATGATAACCATCATTATAGCAATTAAAAATATCTTAACCATTTAAAGAAGTTTGAGGCATAAAACAAATCAATAAAATCTCTTAAAATCTTGCTTAATAAGCCTATTTTTTTAACACAAAAGCCCTTCAAAAAGAGGGCTTTTGTATAAGGAATTGGTAAACGAATTACAAAGGGTTTAGCGGGTCAATTGGATCTTTTGTATCTGTCGTTAACCCTTTTTGAATAAGGCTGTTTTTTTTGCTGTAGGCAAAATAAATAACAAACCCAATCAACAACCAAACTATTAGCCTTGCCCAATTTGTCCAACCCAGGCCAAATATCATAGCTCCGCAAACAACGATGCCTAGTATAGGAACTAATGGCACCAATGGGGTTGTGAATTGTCTTTTTATTTCGGGGTTTTTGACCCTCAATATCCAAACACCTGCACACACCAAAATGAAGGCAAATAATGTACCTATGCTGGTCATGTCGCCTACAATATCACCAGGAACAAATGCTGCAAAAGCACCGACAAGTACAAAAAATATCCAGTTTGATTTATAAGGTGTCCTGAATTTTGGATGTACATCGGAGAATATCTTTGGTACCAAGCCATCGCGGCTCATGGAGTAAAATACCCTTGATTGCCCCATCAGCATAACAAGTATTACCGAGGAAAAACCAGCAAGTATAGCTACAGTAACAAGATTAGCCAGCCATTTGTAACCGTGCATGTATGTATTTATTGCATAAGTTACAGAAGCTTCTTTTCCTACAGTCCTAAAGTCCTCCACACTGGCTACCCCGGTAAGTACGTGTGCAAATAAAATGTACAAAATTGTACAAATTGCTAGCGAACCGAGGATCCCAATTGGCATATCTTTTTTGGGATTTTTTGCTTCCTGAGCTGCAGTAGATACAGCATCAAAACCTATAAAAGCAAAAAATACAACACCTGCTGCGCCTAACATACCCATGATACCCCCAAAATTGTGTGATACACCTTGAGTGTCTGTATAAGTGGATGGGGTAGGGATATATGGTGAATGATTGACAGGATTCATGTAAGACCATCCCAGTATGATGAATACAATAACAATCGTAACTTTCGTTATAACAATTAAGCCATTAATAAAGGCAGATTCTTTGGTGCCCCTTATCAGTAGCATTGTAAGCATAAATATGATGAACAATGCAGGGATGTTCATAATGCCATGTACGTCTGTATTGGAAATTTCAAAAGGTGAATGAGACCATTCATAGGGTATCCGCCAACCAAATATTTCTAAGAATTTATTAAAATATTCACTCCATGCAATACCTACAGTAGCAGCACCAACTGCGTATTCCAGTACTAGGTCCCAGCCTATAATCCAGGCAATAAATTCGCCCATGGTAGCGTAAGAATATGTATATGCACTACCCGCAATGGGTATCATAGATGCAAATTCTGCATAACAAAGCCCTGCGAATGCGCAGCCTACAGCTGCAATTACGAAACCGAGCGTAACCGATGGACCTGCATTGTTAGCAGCAGCAGAAGCAGTTCTTACAAAAAGCCCTGCACCAATTATTGCACCTATACCAAGTGCAACTAAATTGCCGGCACTAAGGGTTCTTTTCAACCCCTTTTCGGTATCGTCCGCTTCCGCAATTAATTTTTGAATAGATTTTTTTGCAAATAGACTCATAGTTTGTTTTGTTTAACGAGGTGGAAAAATACAGATTTTATTGAATAGTCTTAAGTTTTTGTAGTTATTGTAAGCTCTTATATTTTGCCGTTATTATCTTCAATAATGATAAGTACACATCTGTTCACTATTTTCAAATGGAATTGACCAATTAAGGTTTTATATTGCATCTTTAAAACCAAATGCTATTTACTAAATGGATATAAATCGTCCCCGATCAAAAAACAGGCTTACGCTGTACATTTTAATAGCTATGGTT
>JANPGE010000152.1:0-3712 GCA_031423805.1 Segetibacter sp.
TGAAACTATGCCGTACAAGGGAGTCCCGAAAAATCGGGATTCTGATAACACAACGATGTTGAAAAAAGCTCGTCTGCCAGGGCAGTAAAAACCGATTCTGTATTATTATACCCCCAACAATTTCTCCCTTAAATAGCCAACAAAAACAGTGCTGTCAAGCGGCTTGCCGGTGATGCGGGTGCAGAGTTCGTTGCTGTTGTAGTGGCGGCCGTGGGTGTGGATTTTTTCCCGCAACCAATGGAGTAAACCGGATACGTCGCCTGTGTTTTCAATGGTTTTTTGGAGAGCGGGTGTTTCCATATTCGCCTGTTGCCAAAACTGTGCGGCGTAAAAACTGCCGAGGCTGTAGGTGGCGAAATAGCCGAAGCTGCCGTGGCTCCAATGCACATCTTGCAGGCAGCCGTGCTTGTCGTCGGGCACTGTAACGCCGAGGTATTTTTGATAGCTTTCGTTCCAGTAGGCGGCTATGTCTTTGGTGTGCAGGCTGCCTTCAATTAACTTCTTTTCCAGTTCGTAACGTACCATCACGTGGAAGTGATAAGTGAGCTCGTCGGCCTCGGTGCGGATGAGCGAGGGCTGCACTTTGTTGATGGCTTTCATGAACTGTTGCTGTGAAATATGACTGAACTGCTGCGGAAAATAATCCTGCAATTTGGGGTAGTAATAATGCCAGAAAGCATTGCCGCGACCTACACAGTTTTCCCACAACCGCGACTGCGATTCGTGGATGCTTAAGGATGCATATTCGCCCAATGGCAGGCCGTATTGTGTAGCGGGTAAGCCTTGCTCATACAGGCCATGACCCACTTCGTGAATGGTGCTCCACGTCATGTTCGAAAAATCATTTTCGTCTATGCGGGTGGTAATGCGCACATCCTGGCTGCTGAAGTTGGTAGTGAAAGGATGCTCTGAAATGTCCTGCCGTCCGGCGCCAAAATCGAAGCCCAATTGGCGGGCTATGTACATGCCCCACTCCCACTGCTTTTCTTTGGGAAAATGCTGTTGAAGAAAAGCATCTTCTGCTGCGGGTTGATTTTTCATTTCATCCAGCAAAGCCAATAGTGGACGGGTTACATCAGCAAATACCTTGTCAATCATTGTTGTGGTAGCCCCTTTTTCAAATTCATGCATCAAAGCATTGTAAGGATGGCCTTCATAACCAAGCATTTCAGCTTCCTGCTTTTTCAACTCAACCAACGGCGAAAGTTTGGGTTCGAAGACAGCATAATTGTTTTGCTGCCGGGCATCTATCCATGCATGATAGCTGGCAGAAACGGCCTCGCTCATTTTGCGCACAAACTCCGGGGTTAGCTTTTTGGCTCTTGTGTAATCTTCAAAAGACAACTCAACATTGCGTTTTTGTTCATCATTCAAATCTTTTGAAAGCAGCTTCTTCAAAAGGTTTCCTGTTGAATCAGCAACAAATAGTTCATGCGCCATTTCGCTCAAAGTTGCCAATTGCCTTGCCCGGAAATCGGCTCCTTTGGGTGGCAAATAAGTTTCCTGGTCCCACTGCAATACTGCTGCTGAATACTTGATATCGGCTATCTTTTGGAGGTGGGCGGTGTATTGGAAATAGAGATTTGAAACTGTGTTATTCATAGGCCAAATATCAATGAAATTTTAATTTTCTGCAGTCTAAGCAATAAAAAAAACCAAAAGCAACTCAAAGGAGAATGAGTTGCTTTTGGCTTGTAAATATCGAAAAATATATTATGCTTGCTTGCGTTGCAATTTCCTGATAGTAAATAATGCAAATACAGCTCCAACAGCTAACAAAATCAAATGCATATAATCCTCAAAGGGTACTGCAGGAGGTGGACCATCAGGACTACCCCCGGGATCCTGACTAAATCCGGATACTGTAGCAAAAATCATCACTGCGAACATCAATAAAGGCCTGAACTTTTTCATATCAAAGTTAAATTTTAGGGGTTGTATATTTCCAATATAAGACTTCACAAAATAACATATAATTATAACGAATCATGGACAATTATTGTGCAATACGTGAAAATAATTAATTAATTTTATTTACCAAAAATATTTTGAGTTATTCTCATTCATTCTTCTGAAACCAACCTCAAACTTTGTGTTTAGATTAATATCCATTCAGAAATGTTCCCTTTATAAATGCTTAAGTAAAATTTTCTTTTGACTAATACCTTTGACTTACAAATAGCAACTCAAATCATTCTATTTTATCAATCTTTCCCAAAATGTTTATTGAGTAACTAAATTTTTGAAATTTGAAGAAAAATATTAAGGCTTAATTGATATCAGGCTTAAAATAAAAAAGCCCGACAGAAATACTGTCAGGCTTCACTTGTAGCGAGGAGCAGACTTGAACTGCCGACCTTCGGGTTATGAATCCGATGCTCTAACCAGCTGAGCTACCTCGCCATTTTCGGGCTGCAAATATATAGACAATTTTGACACAAATACTACAAACCCTATAAAGTATATAAGGATTAAATCACAGGGTTTGAAATATCAATTTGATATAATGCTAATAAATTAATATCAAATTTTTGTAAATGAAAAAGCGTTCCAATTAAAAGAACGCTTAAAATGTTTTCAGAATAGTTGACCAGAATAATCAAATATTATTCATCATCAATTAATATTTACGTATATTTTTTTGCATGTCAAAAACTACTGATTTGAGTCAAAGGTTTGCGCAACCTCTTTACTTAAATTTTCCAAATTTCCATAAGAAAATTTTCCAAAATAGTAGTTTCTAAAATCTTTATAACCAACTTCAACCATTGCATCTTTGGTTTCTACATTTACCGTGAACTTAAACTGTACCGGACTTTTATTTGCATCAAAAGCTTTCCAGATTTGGGTATATAAATGTTTGATGTTGTTATTCTGACCATTCATTTTTTCCAAAGAAATTGTATGTGTAAATTCATCTATAACCTTTACCACCTTATCCTGCAGAGTAATTACCATTTGTGAGCTTTTGATTTCTGCTTCGTCAAATTGGTTTGTAGACGAATTTTTATAGGAAACACCATATTGATTGATATCAAAAATTAAATCCTGACTAAATACACTATTTATGAAGCACATTGCGAAAAGAAAAAAAAGCGTTTTCATAGATATATAGATTTAAGTTTTAGAAAAGCATAATTATTAGTAACGTCAAAGCAGTGTATTATATTTCACAACTACCCGACTTAAAAAGAATAATAATTTTGAACAATGCTTATAAGAAAAGAATTACCAAATAAATATTTGTGAAACAAGTAAAACACTGACTAACAAAGAATAAAACTATCTCTTTTAACCTACTTTTATTTGCTTAAAAATCTGTTGGAATTTCATTAAAAGTTGAAGTTCAGGGGTGTATTTATCTGCAATTTCATGATTTCAAAAAAATTTTGCTATCCCACATTTTTAATACTACTGTTTCTGAATGTAAATTTTACACAAATGCATAAGAAAGCCTTTTAAAAAAAGAAAATCCTGGAAAACAATACTGCTTTTATAATTTTTCGCATAATAGAGGAGTATCGGAATTATTATTACCAGCAGGAAAAATACCGGAATTGATAAAGAAAGAATTGTGAATAGAGATGATTTAGATTCAGGCGAAGAAGTAATATTTCAATAATTTGAAAATAAGAATGAGGCTGCACAACAAAGTGAATAAAGAAAACTTAAACTTTTCAAAAATTGTGTTCTCTAAGAGTACTACTTTAAA
>JANPGE010000153.1:0-14631 GCA_031423805.1 Segetibacter sp.
AGTTTTATCGCATTTTTCGAAAAGGCTTTTGAGAAAATTACTTTTATAGATATTTTCTCAACTGTTACCAAAGCAGTGGTTTATGGTTTTACAATCGGTATTGTAGGTTGCTACAAAGGTTATAAGGCAACACAGGGAACAGAGGGTGTTGGCAGGGCTGCAAATGCTTCTGTAGTTATGTCCACCTTTCTCATTTTTGTGGAGGAAATAATTATTGTTCAATTGACCAACAGTATCAGGTAAGAAATGGAAACCGGGCACCATATAATAGACTATAACGAAGTAGTCATAACCATTAAGGATGTTTACAAAGCATTCGGCAACAATGAAGTGCTAAAAGGAGTAAACCTTGATGTATATAAAGGTGAAAATGTAGTAGTACTTGGCAGATCCGGAACAGGAAAATCAGTTTTAATAAAAATTATTTCCGGGTTACTAAAGCAGGACAGCGGTACTGCAATTGTTTTAGGAAATGACGTAGCAAGATTGAGGTTAAAAGCATTAACTGCCTTGCGGCTGAAACTCGGATTTTCATTTCAGAACAGTGCTTTGTACGATAGTATGACAGTGAGAGAAAACCTTGAATTTCCTTTGGTAAGAAACAGAAGAAATCTTACCAGACGAGAAGTTGCAAGGGCTATAGACACAGTACTAAGTGCAGTTGGTTTGGCACAAACTATCAATCAAATGCCATCAGAACTGTCTGGTGGTCAGCGAAAAAGAGTTGGTATAGCACGTACATTAATTTTGCAGCCCGAAATAATGATGTACGACGAACCAACAGCCGGTCTTGACCCAATAACAAGTATTGAAATTAACAACCTGATCAACGAAGTAAAAGATCGATACAATACAACTTCCATCATCATTACGCATGACTTAACCTGTGCCAAAACAACCGGAGATAGAATAGCTATGCTTTTAGATGGTCAGTTTATTAAAACAGGAACTTTTGATGAGGTCTTTAGCAGCAAAGACGAGCGGATAGAAAGTTTTTACAATTATAATTTTATCAATTAAACAATGCGAACTAATAAAAATACCCGTGCCTTTGTTGTTGGGGTTTTTGTCTTTATAGGACTCGCCATTTTCATTCTCACTGTACTTACATTAGGTGGCGAAAGAAAAACATTTACCAAATCAATTTCCATTACGGCTCTATTTGATGACGTTAGTGGGTTGCAAAAAGGAAACAACATTTGGTTCTCCGGCGTGAAGATTGGTACTGTAAAAAAAATAACTATTAATAATGCTTCGCAGGTAGCTGTGGAGATGAATATTGATGAAGCTTATAAGCAGTTTATACAAAAAAACTCCAGAGCTAAAATCGGATCTGAAGGGCTTATAGGAAATCGTATAGTTGTGATTACAAGTGGCGGTGGTAAATCACCAATAGTTGAAGAAAACGATGTTATAGGAGTAGATAAAATCGTAAGCACCGACGAAATGATGAACACCTTTCAAAGCAATAACAGAAATTTATTAGACATTACCAACGACTTTAAATCCATCAGCAAAAATGTGTTGGAAGGCAAAGGAACAGTAGGAAAACTCTTGAGCGATGAAACATTGTTCAATGAATTTCAATTGACAATTGCGATGCTAAAAAAGTCAGCGACCAATGCACAGCAATTGAGTACAGACGTAGAGCAATTTACCGGCAAGCTGAACAAAAAAGGTGCTTTACTCAACGATGTTGTAACAGATACAATCGTATTTCACCGGTTACAAACTGCAGTAACTGATATAGAAAAAGTTACTAAAACTGCCAATGATATTGTAGCTGATTTAAAAAATACCAGCAATGGATTAAACACAGACCTCAACAATCCCAAAGCACCTGCCGGCATGTTCCTTAAGGATGAAGCAACAGCAGCTCAACTTAAAGATGTTCTTAAAAATCTACAGTCAGCAAGTATTAAATTAAATGAAGACCTTGAAGCTGCACAACACAATTTCTTCTTAAAAGGGTTTTTCAAAAAGAAAGCAAAGAGAGAAGCTGATTCATTAAAAGCGCTGAATACTAATCCATAGTTTTTTTTAACCTTTTTTTACACGCTAAAAAAGTAAAGGAGCTGAATTGAAACAGCTCCCTTTCTTTACTTAAATCTTTGCGCTTACTGTAACAAAGAATGTTCTTCCATCAGCAGGCAAAGCACCCGGTCCGGGATATCCCCCTGACCTGCGGGTGAAATATCTTTTGTCAAACACATTGTTCAAACCTGCTTTAATATTCAACTTGGGAGAGTATTTATAAGAAGCCGTGAAGTCTGCAACGGTGTAAGATGGTATCAAACCATTCTGCCCGTTTGCCAATGGCTCTACAGTATTATTGGCATCGCTGTAGGTTTTATCAACATAGCTAAGTTGAGTGGTTAATAGCAAGGATTTATATCCTACAGACAATCCGCTTCGCAAAATATTTTGAGGTGCGTTTTCAACATTCTTACCCCGTGTTGCAGCATCTTTATGATCACTGCTGTACTTAGCATCGGTATAACTATAAGTAGCAAAAGTTGAGAGTTCTACTTTATTATTTTTCATAAATGCGCGGGCTATGTTAAATGACACAAAACCCTCAAAACCTTTGCTGATGCTATTACCCACATTGGTAATTAGCCTGTAGCTTGCACCGGCAGGTGTAATAGCCCCAACCCTATTTTTATAAAGAAGGTAATAAGTACTTACATCAAATTGTAAATAGCTTTTTACCTTTCCCCTATAACCAAAATCAATGTTGTATCCCTTTGCGTCTTTCAGGTCAGGATCTACCACATCAGAAGTAGGTGGAGCCTGTAGATTTGCAAACTGTATTGGCCTATATGCCTGTGCATAATTTGCATAAAATTCGGTTGTTGGTGTAACATGATATTCGCCACCAAGACCTGCAAGTACAAAACTGCGGCTTCTTGTTATAGGCTGTAACATGATTGCTTCACCGGCTGATGTAATGCTATTACGTCCGCTGGCAGAACCTTCTAACCATTCATACCTTATACCGGGTATCAGCAACATCTTACTGCCGATATGAAAAATATTTTCAGCAAATGCTGCAACATTTTTAGAATCAAATTTTACATCCCGGCTATACAAACCGGCAACAGACATATCATATTCAGTTCCTGTTGTTCCCTTACCATCGGCCTTACGATAAGTTGTACCAGAATATATTCTCACGCCTCCGGATATAGTGTTCTTTATTTTTCCCAAATGATAATCCGAAATGATTCTGCTTTCCAGCGCATAATTTCTATACTTGTCTTCATTCAAAACCCGGTTGTTGTAGTTGAGCGTTGCTGCATTGATGGTATCTTTTATAAGTATGGACGAAGTAAATCCTACACTGTTTCTGTCGCCGATAGTTGCGTATACCTTAGTATTCCATCTCGTGGATTCATTGATTATATAGTTTGCTATTAAGGCCGGAGTTGTCCATACTAAATCAAACCAATTTCGGTTACGAAAACTTTGTTTTGCATCTTGTTGAAATTGTATATCTGTAAGCCCCCCGGGTTGTTGGCTTCTGGTATGCGAACGCATCATTTCTGCCGTTAATGAAAACTTTGGAGTTATATGATAAGTAAATGTAGCAAACCCTGCGTCTGTATAATAGTGGCTGTTTTGCCTCCATCCGTTACCACTTCTGTGATCGTAAAAGGAGTAATAATTGATTTTATTTGTTTTTCCGCCTATGGCGAAATAATTATTAAATAATGCGTTACTACCTACCGTTTGGTCTGTTTCAAATTCTATTGGTTTATTTATTTCACTGCCATTTCTAATAATGTAATTAACCATGCCTCCAAATTGAGGTCCATATTGCAAAGAACCCTGCCCTCTTATAATTTCAATACGCTGTACACTTTGGAGTTGTGGGTTATAATACGCCTCGGGATAACCAAAAGGATCCGCTGCAATATCGTATCCATTTTGCCTTACATTAAATTCCCAGCTTCTGTTAGGGCTTAATCCCCTTGCGGCCATACCGATCTGTATTCCACTTGGATCACTTTCCCATATATGAATACCGGCTACCTTAGCCAAAACCTGACGCATATTATTTACTGCTACATTTCCCTGTACATTTTCAACAACAACCAATGAATTCTTTTTACCAGCATAAATTGATGTACCCACTATCTCGGGCATCTGCTGAATATCGCTTTTACTGTTTCTCCCAACTACAGTTATATCAGGTAAATTTTTTATCATACCTGATGTAGTATCAATTATTTTATCCTGCCCTTTTAAACTGTTTGTTATTAACAAAATACCTAAGCCGTATAATATTTTTTTCATCTTACTTGATTATTGGCGGCAAAAGTAGATGCAGGCAAAACAATTCACTTTCGCAATGCGGAAACTCTGTTTATGAAATACGGAAATGTTTTACTGCGCATAAAGGCAAATCACATAATGTTTATTTGAAATGAGATTAAAAATTCATTTTCAGTTTTTTGGTATTTATTTTCCCCTTACCTTTGCCGTCCCAAAAAAGTTCTTTAGAAGAATTCATTTCAATTGGGAGTTTCGGTTATATGCCGGAACGTTAACACCAAAAAAAGTAAAATATGGCAAAAGAAATCTCAGGCTATGTAAAGCTTCAGGTTAAAGGTGGCCAGGCAAATCCTGCACCTCCTATTGGACCTGCCTTAGGTTCCAAAGGATTGAACATCATGGAGTTCTGCAAACAATTTAATGCAAGGACCCAGGACAAACAAGGAAAAGTACTTCCTGTTTTAATCACTGTTTTCAACGACAAATCGTTTGAGTTTGTAATCAAAACTCCTCCGGCGCCGGTTCAGTTAAAAGAAGCAGCTAAAATTACCAGTGGTTCAAAAGAACCAAACCGTAGTAAGGTTGGTAAAGTAACCTGGGAACAGGTTGAGGCTATTGCTAAAGACAAAATGAGCGACCTGAATTGTTTTACACTGGAAAGTGCAGCAAGTATGGTAGCCGGAACAGCCCGCAGCATGGGAATTACAGTTGATGGAAACCCAAACGCTAAGTAGCAAGATGCTGGTAGCAAATAGCAAGAAACAGTTTTATTTCTTTCTACTTAATACTAACTACTTACTACTAATTTCTTCAAACGTTTTAAACTGATTAAACAATGGGAATTACTAAAAAAAGAAAAGCTATTGCAGCTAAAGTTGATAAAAACAAAGTGTATTCACTTAACGAAGCATCTGCTTTGGTAAAAGAAGTGAATTGCACCAAATTTGATAGTTCTGTAGATGTACACGTACGTTTGGGTGTTGATCCTAAAAAAGCTGACCAACAGGTTCGCGGTACTGTTACATTGCCTCACGGAACAGGTAAAACAAAGAAAGTTTTAGTGCTTTGCACACCTGATAAAGAAGCTGCTGCTAAAGAAGCAGGTGCTGATTTTATAGGTTTAGATGAATTCATTACAAAGATTGAAGGCGGATGGACTGATGTAGATGTTATTATAGCTACCCCATCTGTGATGCCTAAAATTGGTAAACTGGGTAAAATACTTGGTCCACGTAACTTAATGCCAAACCCTAAAACCGGTACTGTAACCAATGATGTTGCGGCTGCTGTTAATGAGGTTAAAGGTGGTAAAATTGCTTTTAAGGTAGATAAAGCGGGAATAATTCATGCATCAGTTGGTCGTGTTTCTTTCTCACCTGATAAGATAGCGGCGAACAGTGCAGAATTTGTAAATGCGATTATTAAGCTAAAGCCATCTGCCGCCAAAGGAACTTACCTTAAAGGTGTAAGCATAGCAAGTACTATGAGCCCGGGCATACCTGTTGACACAAAATCATTCATCTAATTCCGAATTTTTATCGGATTAAATTTATCAGCGTCATGACTAAAATACAAAAAAACGAAGCGATTGAAGCTCTGAAAGAGAAATTCACTCAATATAATAACTTCTACATTACCAATACAGAATCATTAAGCGTAGCTCAAATAAACAAGCTACGTGGTATATGTTTCGATAAGAATGTAGAAATGAAAGTGGCTAAAAACACTTTGATTAAAAAAGCACTTGAAGCTATGGACGAAGCCCGTTTTTCGGGTGTATTTGAAAGCCTTCATGGTGTTACAGCTTTAATGTTTAGCGAGAATGCTAAAGAACCTGCAATGATTCTTAGCAGCTTCCGTACAGAAAACAAAAACAACAAACCTGTTCTTAAAGCAGCCTTCATAGATGCTGATGTATTCATTGGCGACGACCAATTAGAAGCACTAAAGACGCTGAAAAGCAAAAACGACCTTATTGGCGAAATCATTGGATTGTTGCAATCACCAGCCAAGAATGTTATCAGCGGCTTGAATGCAGGAAGCAAATTGGCCAGTTTGATCAAAGCTTTGGAAGAGAGAGCAAACTAATATGCCTCCCCAAACCCCTCCAAAGGAGGGGCTTACAATATTCTCATTTTCCCTCCCCTTTGGGGAGGTTAGGTGGGGCGAAATTCAACCAGCCTGACGGTTGAACACACAAATTTTTTTAATAACAAATCCGCCGGAGCACAGGCAATGAAGGCGGAAAAAATTTGAAACAATGGCAGACTTAAATGCATTTGCAGAACAACTGGTAAACCTTACAGTAAAAGAGGTTAACGAACTAGCAAAAATTCTAAAAGAAACTTACGGTATTGAGCCTGCGGCTGCTGCCGTAGCAATGGCCGGCCCTGCTGCCGCTGCTGCTCCTGCTGCTGAAGAAAAAACAGCTTTTGATGTTATCTTAACTAACGCCGGTGCTGGTAAGCTTGGGGTAGTTAAAGTAGTAAAAGACCTTACTGGTCTTGGACTTAAAGAAGCTAAAGAATTAGTAGATGGCGCTCCTAAAGCAGTTAAAGAAGGCGTATCAAAAGCAGAAGCTGATGATATTGTTGCTAAGCTCAAAGAAGCTGGTGCTGAAGTAGAAGTTAAATAATTTCTTACTGAAATAGTACAATTAAAAAGCCCCGAAGCAATTCGGGGTTTTTTAATTGTAAATGGTTTTAATAAAAAAAATATTGAATTGAATTCAATACACTAATTTAATTTTACTCCATGTATGATTTTTTTAGAAAAATTATTGCTTACCTGACTGACAACAATATTCCTTATATGCTTTCGGGTAGTGTGGCTATGAGTGTATATGTAGTCCCACGGGCTACAAGGGATTTTGACTTTATCATTCACTTGCTTCCAAAAGATATAGAGGCTTTTGCGGCTTATTTCAAAGAAGGATATTATTGTGACATAGATGCTATCAGAGATGCAGTAAATAACAAAGGTATGTTCAACATTATTGATCAAACCTCTGGATTTAAAGCTGACTTTGTGATACTTAAAAGTCAGGAATTTAGACAAGTAGAATTTAATCGTAGAAAGCAGTCTGAATTTTTGGATATGGATGTAAGTATTGTATCTGTAGAAGATTTACTTTTATCTAAACTAATCTGGATTCAGGATTTGCAAAGCGGATTACAAATAGAAGATATAAAAACCTTGAAAACAATAGAAAATTTAGACTGGGATTATATTAATGAATGGGTAAAGAAATTAGAATTAAATACCCTTAACTTGTTTTAGAAAAAATGACTGACACCCCCCAACATATTAAAGATCTACAACTCAAAATATGGCTTTCAAAACCACCCGGGGAAAGGCTTAGGCAGTTTCTAATAGATAATGAAGCATTGTATTTGGCCTGGAAAAAGGCGAAAGAGTCACAAGTGAAGGCAAATGTTGATGAAATTAAAACTGTCTAGTTTCAACCTTCATAAGTTTTTTATTAGTATTCTTTCAATAAAGTAATACTTAGAACTGAATTTTATTTTGATGAACGGTTTCTCAAAGCCAAATTAATCACTCATTTTTACAAGCTAAAAAATCTCAAACACTTCACCATTATGAAAAAAACTGGAATAATTGTTTCAGGGTTTGCATTGCTTGCTTTTGCAGCATGCAAATCTTCTACAACAGAAACGCAGAGTGCCGAAAAGAGGGCTACTTTCTTTGATAAAAGTGGTATGGATACTATGGTAAAACCCGGCGACGACTTTTTTACTTATGCCAACGGAGCCTGGATTAAAGCCACCAAAATACCTGATGACCAATCAGGATGGGGTAGTTTTATTACGCTACACGAAGAAAACCAGAAAAAAATGAGGGCTATTCTGGAAGAAGCTGCTGCAAATAAAAGTGCTGCAAAAGGTAGTACTGAACAAAAAGTAGGCGACTATTTTGCAAGTGGTATGGATACTGTTGCAATAGAAAATAAAGGGTATGAGCCACTAAAGCCAATAATGCAAAAAATTGCTGCAGTTAAAGATTACAAAGAACTGGTAAACTATTTGGCAGAAGGATATGCAGCAGGTGAAGGTGATTTGTTTGGATTCTATATAGGCCCTGACGATAAAAACAGCACTAAAAATATTGCTGTTATGTATCAAAATGGCCTTACACTACCGGAGAAAGATTATTATACAAAAAATGATCCCACCACTGTAGAACAAAGAGCTAAAATGGTAGAATATGCTACTAAGCTTTTTATGATGACAGGAACAGACTCAATGACTGCTTCAAAAAAAGCTGCAGATGTTTTGAAGCTGGAAACGGAAATTGCAAAGTCACATCTTGCACCTGCCGAACTAAGAGATCCAATTAAGAACTACAATAAGATGGCTGTGGCCGATCTTGAAAAGATATCCCCAAATATTGGCTGGTCTGCAGCATTTGATAAAATGGGGGTAAAAACAGATAGCATAAACGTCTCTCAACCAAAATATTTTACAGCTTTAAGTTCATTATTAGCATCTCAACCCATAGATATCTGGAAATCAAAAATTGAATTTGATTATATTAATTCAGAAGCAACTAACCTTAGTAAAGCATTCAGAGTTGCTTCATTCAATTTCAACAAAATATTCACCGGACAAAAAGTACAGAAAGAGCGTTGGAAAACAATGGTGAACAATACAGATGGTAACCTAAGAGACCTTGCAAGTGAATTGTTTGTAAAGAAACATTTTACAGCAGAAGCAAAAAAGAGAATGGATGAGTTAGTAAACAATCTTCAGGTTTCATTTAAAAGCCACATTGAGAAATTAGATTGGATGACAGACTCAACAAGACAGAAAGCATTGGTAAAGCTGAATACAATTGTAAAGAAGATAGGCTATCCTGATAAATGGAAGAATTTTGATGATGTAGAAATTTCCCGTGACAATTACTTTGCAAACAACCAAAGTGTAAACCGTCATAATTACAAAGAAATGATCAGCAAACTTGGTAAGCCTGTTGATAAAACAGAATGGGGTATGACGCCTTATACTGTGAATGCTTATTACAATCCAAGCTTTAATGAAATTGTATTTCCTGCAGGCATTTTACAATTCCCATTCTTTGATGCAGATGCAGATGATGCTATAAACTATGGTGGTATTGGCATGGTAATAGGACACGAAATCACACACGGCTTTGATGATCAGGGTAGGCAATACGATGCAGAAGGCAACTTGAAAGATTGGTGGTCAAAAGCAGATGCCGATAAATTTAATGCTAAAAGCAATGCGGTTGTTAAACAATATGACAGTTATACTATTCTTGATTCAATACATCTGAATGGTCAATTAACATTGGGCGAAAACCTTGCTGACCTTGGAGGTATAGCTATAGCTTATGATGCATTTAAAATGACCTCGCAAGGTAAAGGCAATGAAAAGATAGACGGATTTACTCCCGACCAACGCTTTTTCTTAGGCTTTGCACAGGTTTGGAGATTGATGAACCGTCCTGAAACTATGCGTGTAAGGGCAACAACTGACCCACACTCTCCGCCTATGCATAGAATAAATGGTCCACTTTCAAATTTTGAACCTTTCTATACAGCATTTAATGTGAAAGAAGGAGACAAAATGTATAAGAAACCTGAAGAAAGGGCTAAGGTTTGGTAGAGTAATTTATTGCATTATTATAAAAGAGGCTTCCGAAATTGGAAGCCTTTTTTATTAGACAATAATATCAATAGCCTTCATTACTTTGAAGTTTGATTCAACTAAAATCATTTCCATTCTTACTTAAAAAATATTTTTACCCCAATATAAAATATTACCTTCTACCACACGTCTTCAATTATATAGATAGAAGACATGGTAACTATAACAACAGAAATGGCTGCAAACAACCAAAGAAATATAACAGATGTCATCAACACTTATAGCAAGCGGTTGTTCAATTTTATTAAGCAACGGGTTAGCCGTGAGGCTGATGCAGAAGATATACTGCAAGATGTATTTTATCAAATGATTGAAACGGTTCGGCCAATTGAACAGATAAGTGGTTGGTTGTTTGCAGTAGCACGAAATAAAATAACGGATAAGTACAGGAAGAAAAACAATGAGCTTTTATCTGATGTTTTTGAAGAGGATGAAAATGAAGACGGGATAAACTGGAAAGAATATTTTGTAGATGATACAGACAATCCCGAAACAACTTATCTACGCTCCATGTTTTGGGAAGAGCTGAACCATGCCCTACAAGAATTGCCCGAAGCCCAAAGAAATGTTTTTGTGCTAAATGAAATAGAAGGTGTGCCTTTTAAAATAATTGCAGAAGAAACAGGTGAAAGTGTGAATACATTATTAAGCAGAAAAAGATATGCTGTTCTCCATTTGCGCCAGCGACTGCAGGTATTACGGGATGAATTATTGAATTATTAAACTTTAAAAAAAAATAAAAAATGCAACGAAGATTTTGGGGAAGAAAGATTGCCGGTTTTATAGTATTGGCAGCATTGGGAATAGCAGCTTTTGGCTACATAGTCATGACCCTTTGGAATAGTATATTAGTAACAGTACTCTCTGTGCATGCTATAACCTTTAGTCAGGCACTGGGAATATTGGTTTTAAGTAAAATACTTTTTGGAGGTTTTGGTGGTGGTAGCCGATGGAAAGGCAGAAATGGATGGGGAGAAAAAATGAAGGCAAAATGGGCCAATATGCCACCTGAAGAACAGGAAAAATTTAAAGCAGAGTGGCGCAACAAATGCAGCCGCTGGGGTGGCAGGAAAGAAGCCAATGATGCTGATTAGAAAACATTTTCCAAAAAAAAGAAAGAAGACAACGGAACTATAAGTCCCCTTTGTCTTCTTAATTTTAACTGGCAATATTTATTTACCTTAGGATTGTAACATTTCCAGATACCTTGTCTAATCCATTTTTAGGATCTATTATATAATAGTAAGTGCCGACTGGCAGTTGTGTACCATTGCGGGTTCCATCCCATGGTATTCGATATCCTATACTGGAGAATACAGAAGCACCGTAACGATTAAACACTTCTACAGTACATCCGGGGTACTCACTTAATGAGCGTAAAATCCATTTATCATTTACTCCGTCTCCATTTGGTGAAAACACATTGGGAATATTTAATGCTTTCAAAATCTTTACATATACAGAATCAGAACCGATACACCCGTTCTGGCCGTAAGCAGTCAGGCGGTAACCAATATTCTGTCTTGGTGTTGTCAAAGGGGTTTGAACATCTGTACTGCTTAAGTATGTTGATGGTGACCATTTAAAGGTGAGACCATATTCCACCGATGCATTTAACATGATAGTCTTGCCTTCTACAACAACCAAATCACTACCGGCATTTACAATCGGATTTGGTATTACACTTACTGCAGTTGTTGCTGTATCGGACTTACAACCATTTGTAGCAGAAAGATATAAGTTTACCTTATAAGCTGATGCAGTTGAATATTTTTTAGATGGTGATGAAGCATTACTACTTGTTCCATCTCCAAAACTCCACGTAAAACTTGTTCCGGTTGGAGCAATAGAATTATTTGCAAAGACAAAATTATTGTCGTTAAGACATTGTGTACTATTATTAACTGAAAACCTTGCTCGTGGATTAACCAATACCTCAACAACTTGTTTTGTGCTATCTATACAACCAAAGTTTGAAGTGGCAAATTCATTTATAGTGTATAAACCCGCAGCAGTATAATTATGTACGGGATTTAATTGGTTTCCAATTGTACCATCCCCAAAATGCCACTGATATTGCATTGTGCCAGAACTAATTATTGAGCTATTAGTAATTGCAAAACTATTTCCAACTAAACACTGCATTGCTTTGTCAACAGTAAATGCAGGAACAGGTTTTGGATAAACAGTTACTATTTTAGTTAGGCTGTCTAAACAACCATTTCCATTTACCAACAATTTTACAGAGTATGTACTATCGTTGCTATAAATATGATTAGCGTTAACAGTTGATGCTGTAGTACCATCCCCAAGCGACCAAATATAGCTAACAGGGTTCATGGCAGTTGATGTGTTATTAAATGAGAAGTTATTAGTATTTACACACTGACCGGGATTATTAATTGTAAAGGCCACAATAGGTTTAGGATTAACAACGATTGTTTGATTAGCAGTATCCCTACATCCCTTATCTGAAATAGTTATAAGCCTGACAGGGAATGTTGTTCCTGATGTATAAATGTGCGTAGGACTTGCCAGGTTCGACGTTCCACCATCACCAAATGACCATGAGTTATTAATGCTCCCTGTACTAATTGTAGATGTGTTGGTAAATGTGTAGTTGTTATTATTAGAACATTGACCATTTGCAACAATAGTAAAAGATGCTGTAGGTTGAGGATGCACAATAGCAGGATGAATTATTGTGTCTGCACATCCGGCAGTTGTAGTAGCTATCAGATTTACAGGGTATGTGCCACTAATATTATAATGATGTATGGAGTTTACCTGATTATCATTTCCTCCATCACCAAATGTCCATTTATAATTCAGGGGACTAGTGCCTGTTGATACATTTGTAAATACAAAATTATTCCCCAACAAACACTGCATTGTATTATTAATATTGAAAGCTGCTACAGGCATTGGATTTACAACTACAGGCAACATTGTAGTGTCTTTACATCCCTTATCAGATGTTGCGATAAGTTTTGCGGAAAAATTTCCGCTTGATGTGTAACTATGAGTTGGATTAGTTATAGTAGAAGTTACACCATCTCCAAAATTCCAATCCATAGTTAAAGTACCAGGAACAACAGAAGAGGAATTGGCAAATACAAAATTATTGCTTCTTAAACATTGTGAGGATTGATTGATATTAAATGCTGCAGCAACCTTAGGGTAAACTTCAACCTGTTTTACTAAACTGTCCTTACAACCGGCAACTGTATAAACCATCAACTTTACAATGTATGTACCTGCATTTGAATATACATGTACAGGGCTACTAACTGATGATGTGGAAGCATCCCCAAAACTCCATTGATAAATGCCGCTTCCGGTTACTACAGAAGAGTTTCCGAAATTAAACATATTACCCTTGAGACATTGGGTTGAATCATTAATATTAAACAACGCCTTAGGTTGTTGGTTTACCACTACATTTCTTATAGTACTATCCTTACACCCATTACTTGTTGTTATTACAAGTTTTACAGTAAAAGTACCACTGGTACTAAATGTATGCGTAGGTGTATTTAAATTAGAAAACGAACCATCTCCGAAACTCCATAAAGATGTTAATGTACCGGAAGATACAGTAGAGTTGTTGTTGAAAAGGAAGTTGTTTGTTTCAAAACATTGTGCGTTCAGATTTGCACTAAATGATGCTGTTGGTTTTGGATTTACAGTAACTGTGGTAGACAAACTGTCTTTGCACCCACTGCCGGATACGACAATCAGTTTTACAGTATATACTCCATTAGCAGAATAAACATGCAAAGGATTTTGCGCACCAGAACTACTGCCATCTCCAAATGTCCATATATAATTTGTCAGCCCCTGACTAACTGAATTATTGGTGAACACAAAACTATTTCCTGTCAAACATTGATTTGCTTGATTTGGAACGAATGAAACCTGTGGTTTTGGATAAACATTTACATTAAAAAACGTACTGTCTTTGCAACCGTTGTTTGTAGCAACAACAAGTTTAACCCTATAAGAACCCGCAGCTATGTAATTGTGAGTTGGACTTATACCATTGGATGTTTGTCCATCACCAAAATCCCATACTGAAACAAATGAACCACTACTAACGGAAGTGTTATTGGTAAATGCAAAGGAGTTGCCATTTAAACATTGACCAACTGTATTTACGGTAAATGCAGCAGCCGGCTTAGGATAAACTGTTACAGTTTGAGATAAACTGTCTTTACATCCACTACCCGATAGTACATTCAACTTAACGGTATATATACCAGATGCAAGATAAGTATGTGACGGACTTGTAGCAGATGATACATTTCCATCTCCAAATTGCCATTGATATAATGGTAAGCCTGTTGCAGTAGAATTGTTTGTGAAAACAAAGTTGTTAGAGTTAAAGCATTGATTCAAATTATTAACTGCAAATGTTGCTAAAGGTTGAGGATTTACATTTACAATTTGAGTTACACTATCCCTACAACCAAAATTTGAAACTGTTAACAAGTTAACATTATAAGTACCCGCAGAAGCATAGGTTTGTGTTGGGTTATTTGCGTTAGATAAACCACCATCGCCAAACTTCCAGAAATAGCCAATACTGCCCGAGGATAAGGATGAATTATTACTGAAAATAAAACTATTCCCTGTCAGGCATTGGTTAATTGCATTCACATTAAAC
>JANPGE010000154.1:0-15903 GCA_031423805.1 Segetibacter sp.
AGATTGACCCCAGTTAGGGAACCAATCAGTTCCGGCAACATTTGTATAAGCATCACTATAAAGAGATACAACGTCATTTGCATTTCTTGCAGGTGGTGTAGGTGCTGCTGTGGTTGGAGGGGGGAAACTAACAACTAAAGGAGCAGTTATAGAGCCTGAACCATAAATACCGAATGGAGCTTGTGTAGCAGTAATGATAGATGTACCAACTCCAACAATCGTAACTGTACTTCCACTTATAGTAGCAACATTAGTGTTTCCACTGGAATAAGAAAAACTTCCACCACTGTTACTAGTTGGGGCGGTAAGCGTAAATGCAGGATTTCCCAACAATTTAGCAGGGATATTAAAATTAGAAAGTGTTGGCGTATTAGCAGATTTCCAGAAATAAAAATTATCAAGATAAACTGTACTTGTACCCCAAGGAAGACCAGTTAGTTTTATTTGTCCAATATTATTTAAGGCTATTGTATTGTAGTGCGACAATGGTATGTCAATACTATTCCATCCTGAAGCGGTAGGGTTAATAGTATAGGCCTGCTCAACAGTACCGGGAGACGTATTAATTAAAAACACATCAAATGCATTACAGTTTGGAGTCCAGATATCTAAATGCAGATTGACCATGCTTGCTGCATTTACAGGAGTTGCAAACTGCACACCCTGATAATTTAGATTTAGGTACTCTTTAGTCACATTGCCACCAACTAATATATCAGAAACCACAGTTGATTGTCCCCAGTTTGGAAACCAATCAGTACCTGCTACATTGGTATAGGCGTCACTAAAAAGTGATACTACATCAGATGCATTTCGGCTGGGCGGTGCAGGAGCTGCAACAGGTGGCTGTGCACTTACTTTCAACGCCAGAAGTAAAAAAACGATCCATGAGAAAAGATTTTTTTTCATTTGTTTTGTTTGAAATGAATGAATAATGTTAAGGCAAGAATCTTAATGGTCCGAAATATGGCCTATAAGAGTAAGATGCAAATGTAAAATCGAGAAAAGAAAAAAGTTAAAAAGGTGTTACAACAATACTACTTCGCCAATGTAAATCATTGAAATAATGCGGTTTAACTACTACATCAATACTACATCAACATTTTTTTGTTGATTGAACGGTCATTAATAAGTTGGTAATTCAAACACTATATTTAAGTGTGCAATCATAAAACTGCCATCATTTGGATTAGCTTATTTTACAATACATAAAAATAAACTTTTTACTTACATTAAAATAAAAAAATGAATCTATAAAGACTCCCATACTATATTATTGAATTTTATAACGCTGTAAATTAAATATTACCACTAACAAGAAACTCCCATTAGAAATAAACTATTATAATATCACTGATAAAAATATTATTTATTTTTCATTAATAGAACCTGCCATGCCTCCTCAATCTTATTTTCATTTAAAAATTTAGCAGCCAGATTGTGGACTTCCTCCTCCCATTCATTTACAGTACATCCAACCAAAGTATTTTTAATATCATCGTTTTCAATTGATTCATTTTGCTCCGGCATCATTTCTCCATTTGCCAACATACCCAAATGATTGCCTGTAAGAATTTTACTGTTTTTAATTGATGGGGGCAAAGCATCTATACCTATACCAAGTTTAATATTTGGTTTGGGAACAATGAATAAGTTGTCTTTTGTAACCCGGCAATACCAATCTCCACCTAAACGGGCAACCAGATCAAGTTTTGTTTGGTCAAACTTTTTATTTTCGTTCAGCAGGGTATCGTCTAGGTGCATACAAAGTACTTCACAAATTACAAGGTTGCCTGCACCTCCTTCACTGCCTAAAGGTTTTACCTCAATGACTTTACACTCCAGTTTTACTTTACATTCCATTACCATAGGTGGCGTAACCATAGTGGCTGCTTCTTTAGTAAAGCCTGCCTTAATAAATTCATCCACCCCTTTAGGATAATCGCAACTGGAAAGTGATGTTTGTTGAACAACATCGTATGTCACAATATTGATTACAACTTCCGGAACTTCTAATACGTTTTGCAAGGTATGCTTAGTAGTATTGTCCCTTACCCTTCGTGCAGGAGAAAAAATAACCACTGGTGGGTTAGAAGAAAACATATTGAAAAAGCTGAACGGACTAAGATTCACGTTTCCTGCTTTGTCAATGGTAGATGCAAAACAAACAGGCCGTGGTGCAATAACATGCTGCAGGTAGTATTGCTTTTCTATTGGGTTAAGGTCTTGCAGATTTAGGATCATAAGCAGTTAAATTTATTTAGCAATTGCTTTTTTATTTTTCAAAATACTCCAATCGGTTTCTTCAGCAACAATGGTGTTTTCAAGTGTGCCCAATTGGTCTATTTCCATAATAACCACATCACCATTTTGCAGCCATTGTTCTTTGTAGTTAGGATCATGTAGTTTTCCTGTTCCATTCAGTTCCAGAAAGCAACCTGTTCCTACTGTACCACTACCAATTACATCGCCGGGATAAACATCCACACCATAAGAAACCCTTTCAAGTATTTCTGCAAAAGTCCAGTCCATATCCGATACATTTCCTTCACTTACCTGCACACCGTTTACTTTACAAGTCATTTTCAGGTTCCAGCTTTTTCCTGTATGATTGGGTTTTGCAGCCACTTCAAAATGTTGCAATTCATCTAAAGTCACCAACCATGGGCCTATTGTTGTTGCAAAATCTTTTCCTTTAGCGGGGCCAAGGTTTAAAAGCATTTCTTCCATTTGCAAAGTTCTTGCACTTAGGTCGTTCATTATCATAAGACCTCCAATGTATTCATCAGCTTCTGAAGCTTTTATGTTTCGTCCAATTTTACAGACAACAATAGCAGCTTCCAATTCAAAATCAAGTTTTGCAAAATGATCGGGCATACATATTACTTCTCCCGGGCCTTGTATGCTGTTGTGATTGGTAAAATAAAAAATGGGATATTGATCAAATTCGGGTATCATATCCACCTTGCGGTTGCGGCGTGCTGCAGCTACGTGTTGCCTGAATGCATAACCATCTCTGCAGGAAGTAGGATGTGGAACAGGTGCCAATAGTTCAACACTATTATAGTGTATTGTATGATGCTCTTTAGCATGTAGTAATTTTTCTGCTTCTAATGCCAAGGGATAAAACTTATCCCAACCATTCAGAAAATCTGCCATTGTTGAAGGCAATTCTGAAGAAAGGGAATTGAGGTCGTGCAGATGGTCTTTATGTACCAATGCAAGTTGCTCTGTATTATGTTTTAGGTAGGTAACTAATTTCATGGCAAGTATAGATTGTTATTTGATTAAGTAACAGGTGGCAAAAGTAATGTGTTTCTAAACTCTTTCTTCACTCTTTTATACCAACTCAAAAAGGGCTGTCAGCAAATTTTAATAGTGATTACCAATTGTAAAAAAACGTTCAAAACCAAGGTGAGTTTTGGAACTTCTTAATAACAAAATCAAATTATTTCCTTAAACAAAATAATTGAATTACTTCTTGCTTAATTAATTCTATCCAATAATAAATAAAAGCTAAACAATAGTTTCGTTGTAATCATAAAGTTCTTTGAAAATGAAATTATTTTTAAAATAAATGAACTTTAAAAAGAAAAATACTGTTTAATGTATCACTAGTGTAAATTAAACAAAAAAATTGTACAATTATTTTTCAACTTCCTTTTTAAAATTTCTATTCACCTAAAAAACAGAATTATATGTTTAAAAATATGCTGGGGATTCTCCCTATCGCTACAACAAACTATGTTGCCTTTACCTTCTTTGTAGGCACAATGGCTATGATGGCCGCCTGCGTTTTTTTCTTTTTTGAAATGTCCAATGTTGAAAAGAAATGGAGGACATCTATTTTAGTCTCCGGGCTTATTACGTTTATTGCTGCTGTACATTACTATTACATGCGTGGTTACAATCTTGAAACAGGGGATTCACCGGTATTCTTTCGTTATGTAGACTGGATTTTAACTGTGCCTTTAATGTGCGTTGAATTTTATTTAATTACAAAGAAAGCTGGTGGCAAAATTGGTTTGTTATGGCAGTTAATTTTTGCTTCTGTTATTATGCTTGTAACAGGATACATAGGAGAAGCTATTTACGGCAAAGAAACACAAAGCTGGATTTGGGGATTAATAAGCGGTATAGCATACTTCTACATTGTTTACCTAGTATGGTTTGGTGATGTGGCAAAGCTTGCAAACAATGCTGGCCCTGCTGTAGCCAAAGCAGTAAGAACACTGGGTTGGTTTGTACTGGTTGGTTGGGCTATTTATCCAATTGGCTATATAGCTGGTACAGAAGGTGGGCTTTTTGGAATGAAAATGTTTCAGGGTCTATCTATGGACATAGTTTACAACATTGGAGATGCGATTAATAAAATCGGGTTTGGCCTTGTAATTTATGCATTGGCTCAATCGGATAAGTCTGTTGCAACTGCATAGCTGACTTTATAAAAAAAGTGTGATACAGAAAGTATCACACTTTTTTACTTTCTGGTAAATGATCCCGAAGATATAAATCATGATAAGAAGTATTCTTTTGACACTTGGTTTTATGTTGCTTTGTATACAAAATTACATTCAACCTATAGATTCAAAAACTCAATTCATTATTTTCTTATCAGGAATAATATTACTAGGTGTTCCTCATGGTGCTGCGGATTTGTTGGTAGCAACAAGAAATGCTGATGCAAGCAAAAAAGTATTCTCAAAATCAAAGTTCCTCTCCATCTACATCGCAAGGCTATTTTTATTTAGCTCAATCCTTTGGCTATTTCCCGTAGCAGGCATAGTATTGTTTATTTTATTCGCTTCATATCATTTTGGCGAAACTGATTTATACCAATTTAAAACAGATACCCTAATTGGAAAATTATTTGTTGTTAGCTATGGTCTTGTAATACTTTGTGTTATCCTGTTACATCATTTTGATGAAGTAAAGCCTATTCTCCAATTGTTTCAGTCTGGTAAAGAGAATGAAGCATTAATGAACCTTATCAGAGATAACCGGTACTATATCATGACGATATCAGGCACATTATTTTTTATCTGCACTTTCATTTATTTCTTAGTAAAACCCAATCTTGGTTACAATGAGAAAGGAGAATTTTTGATTCGTTTTGCAATGATACTTTTTGTTTTATTTAATCTACCCATGCTACTTGGGTTTACTTTTTATTTCGTTGTTTGGCATTCTGTTTTATCAATTAAAAATATTGTGCAGTATTTAAGAAATAACGATGCTTATTCTCAAATCACAATTGTAAAACAAATATTGTTGTATAGTGGATTAGCCATTGCAGGGATTGTAATGTTTGGCCTTACAGGGTTCATGGTTATAGACAGCAATGCAATAGCCGCATATACTTTTATAGGGTTGGCAGTTTTGACTGCACCACACATGCAAATCATGCACGACATGTATAACCGTCTGCGATTGAGGTAAAATTATTAATATTTAAACGAACTATTTAGTAATACATAAATGCCACGGATATAGAGTAAACAGGCATAGTATGATATTATGTCTGTTTTATTTTTAAAAAATCGAAATTAAATTCAATTAAAAATAGGACACCACTACCTTAAGAAATTAGTAAAATTAAATTATCCTAAAACTCATTGCCTTAACATCCATTGGTATTTTGCATTTCGTTGTTACTTTGTGCAAAATATAGGTTTATGACTAAATACACCCCCGCCCAGAACCGATACGAAACAATGGAATACCGCCGTTGCGGTCGCAGCGGATTAATGCTGCCCGCAATTTCATTGGGTCTTTGGCATAATTTCGGACATGTAGACGAAAGAAAAAACTACCGTAAAATATTGCACCTTGCTTTTGACAGTGGCATAACACACTTTGACCTTGCCAATAATTATGGCCCGCCTCCCGGCTCGGCAGAGGAGAACTTTGGTGACATCCTCAAAAAAGATTTTCACGGGTACCGGGATGAAATGATTATCAGCAGCAAGGCAGGGTATAGAATGTGGGACGGCCCTTACGGTGAATGGGGTTCAAAAAAATATCTCATCTCAAGTCTTGATCAAAGCCTCAAAAGAATGAACCTTGATTATGTTGATATTTTTTACAGTCACCGCCCTGACCCTAATACACCTTTGGAAGAAACCATGTCTGCCTTAAACCTCATTGTAAAACAAGGTAAAGCATTGTATGTTGGTATCAGTAATTATGGAAATGATGAGGCTGAAAAAGCAATCACTATTTTAAAAAGCCTGGGTACACCTTGCCTTATACACCAACCCAAATACTCCATGTTTGATCGTTGGGTAGAAGGTGGCTTGTTGAATATCTTAGAAAGAGAAGGTGTAGGCTGCATTCCATTTTCCCCACTTGAACAGGGGTTGTTAAGCAACAAATACATACATGGCATACCAAAAGATAGTAGGGCAGCAAAACCAAGTGGGTTCTTACAAGAAGATCAGGTTACTCCGGAAGTTTTGAAAAAGATTAATGGTCTTAATGAACTTGCTCAAAATAGAAATCAAACACTTGCACAAATGGCTCTTTCTTGGTTGTTGAAAGATAGCAGAATAACTTCCGTACTTGTAGGGGTAAGCAAAGTCCGCCAATTAGAAGACTGTTTGCAATCATACAAACAAACCAACTTTACTTTTGACGAGCTGAACAAAATTGAAAGTATTTTGAATTACAATTAACGCAATAAATAAGATCAGATTGAAAATGGCTGAAGTTATTCAGCCATTTTTTGTTTATTTCAAAAATCAAAAAATATAAGTCGGGCTTATGATTCCATTTCAACAATAACATCATCCTGCTCAACAAGACCACCCTCATGTAATGCAATAGATTTAACCTTTCCAGCTTTTGCAGCAACAATTGTTGATTCCATTTTCATAGCTTCAATAGTGAATAATGGTGCTCCTTTTTGTATTACATCACCTGCCTTTACCAATACTTTTGAAAGTTTACCCTGCAAGGGTGCGCCGACTTCATTAGGTGCTGAGGCTTTTTTGTTCGTCTTTTTGGTGACTTTATAATTTTTATCTTTTACTTCAATGATCCTTGTCTGACCATTCAGTTTAAAAATCACATTCTTGATACCGTTGTCATCTGTTTCACCGGTATAGATCAGTTTCACTAAAATACTTTTTCCCGGTGCCAATTGAATTAATGCTTCCTGATTAGGCTTTAACCCAAAGAAAAACTGTTGTGTTGGTAAATGAGAAAGGTTGCCATACTTGATTTTATTCTCATGATAATCCGCAAATACTTTTGGGTAAAACAAATAAGAAAGCAAGTCAGAAAACTCATAGTCTTTTCCGAATTTTTCTTGAAAATCCTCCCAGGCCTTGCTGAAGTTTATTGGTTCCAAATGTGCGTTTGGTCGTTCTGTATATGGCTTTTCTTCTTTCAAAATTATTTTTGACAAAGCTTCGGGAAAACCACCATCAGTTTGCCCGAGATCACCTTTGAACAATCCAATAACAGAATCAGGAAATGACATAGTATCACCTCTTTCCATTATGTCCTGCTCGGTGTAGTTATTGGCAGTCATAAACAACGCCATGTCACCAACCACTTTGCTCGACGGTGTCACCTTTACAATATCGCCGAACATTTTATTTACAACAACATAGTTTTTCTTGATCAGTTGAAACTTATCTTCCAAACCAAGGCTACGAGCCTGCGGACGAAGATTGGAATATTGTCCACCCGGTATTTCATGATCAAAAACTTCGGCAGTACCCGCTTTTAATTCTGATTCAAACGGGTAATAAAATTCCCGAACATCTTCCCAATAGTTCGACAATTCATTGAGCTTTGGCAGGTTCAGTCGAGATTCTCTTTCATGCCCCTTCATCATAGCAACTACCGAATTGAAATTGGGCTGCGACGTAAGCCCCGACATTGAAGCCAAAGCAACATCAACCACATCCACGCCGGCTTCAATAGCTTTGAGATATGTTGCAGGCTGAATAGAAGATGTGTCGTGTGTATGCAAATGAATAGGAATAGATACAACCTTTCGCAATTCCTCTACTAATATTTTTACCTGCATTGGCTTTAACAGTCCGGCCATGTCTTTTATACCAAGAATATGAGTTCCTGCATCTTCTAAACGGCGGGCAAGGTCAAGATAATATTGCAGGTTGAAACGATGGTTCTTTTCCTTATCCAAAAAATCACCGGTGTAGCAGATGCAGGCTTCAGCTAAACCTTCCGTTCTTTCTCTTACGGCATTGATGCTCACTTTCATGCCCTCTATCCAATTGAGCGAATCGAAAATGCGAAAGATGTCTATTCCTTTCTGCCCTGCTTCTTCAATAAACTTTTCTACCAGGTTATCAGGGTACGCTGTATAGCCCACTGCATTAGAACCCCTAATCAGCATTTGAAAAAGAATGTTTGGAATGCTTTCCCGCAATAAGTGTAAGCGCTGCCACGGATCTTCGTGCAGAAAGCGTAATGCAACATCAAACGTAGCACCACCCCACATTTCCAATGAAAATATTTCAGGGTGATTTTTTGAAACGGCTTCCGCAACCTGCAGCATATCCAAAGTCCGCATTCTTGTAGCCAATAGCGATTGGTGCGCATCTCTGAATGTGGTATCGGTATATTTTATTTCCTTTTCATTTTTGAGCCATGTTACAAAACCCTCTCTACCTAATTCTGTCAGTATATCCTTAGTTCCCTTTGGTGCTGCAGAATCTATGTCAAAGTCAGGTATAGCAGGTATCCTGAATTGTTTGCCTTTATCCACCTTAGCAATATCAGGATGACCGTTCACAATTACATCAGCAATAAACCGCAAAACCTTTGTACCACTGTCCTGCCGGGCAGCCATGGTAAACAATTCAGGGTGATTGTCTATAAAATCTACCGTGGCATAACCGCCCTGAAAAGTTTTGTTTTGTAAAACATTTTCCAGAAATGGAATATTGGTTTTAACACCACGTATCCTAAACTCTTTAAGGGTTCGTAACAGCCTGCCACAAGTCTCGGGAAGAGTTCTACCGGTGGCAGTAATTTTTACCAACAATGAATCAAAAAATGGGGAAATGCTGACACCCGGGTAAGAACTTCCTTCGTCTAACCTAATGCCGTGACCGCCTGCATTGCGATAGGCTATCAGTGTACCAAAGTCAGGCTTAAAATTATTGGCAGGATCTTCTGTAGTTATTCTGCATTGAATAGCCACCCCCGAATAAGTAAGCTGCGACTGTGATTGAATATTGATTTCAGGGTCACTTAATTTATGTCCGCTTGCTATCAGCAATTGATTCTTGACTATGTCAATGCCTGTTATTTCTTCGGTCACCGTATGTTCTACCTGTATCCGCGGGTTAACTTCTATGAAAAAAACACTCTCTTTTCTATCAACTAAAAACTCTACAGTTCCAACGTTGTTATAGTTTACATGCTTACAAATTTTGATTGCATAGTCGTATAATTTTTGACGGGTTGCTTCTTTTAATGCAATAGACGGTGCTATCTCAACAACCTTCTGAAACCTCCGCTGCACCGAGCAATCACGTTCAAACAGATGAACAAGATGACCGTAATTATCACCCATAATCTGCACCTCTATGTGCTTGGGCGACTCAATAAATTTCTCTAAAAACATGCTGTCATTTCCAAAAGCTGTGGAAGCTTCATTACCTGCTTCGGTAATGGATTTGGTAAGTTGATCTTCGTCTCTCACAACTCTCATTCCACGACCACCGCCGCCTGCAGCCGCTTTTATAATAATAGGATAACCAATCCGCAATGCTTCGTGCTTAGCCTTGTCAAAATCTTTGCTGCTTACTATAGCATCTTCTATTACAGGAACATCAGCTTCCCTTGCTACTTTTTTAGCCGCAATTTTATCGCCTAATTGTTCCATTACTTCCGGTGAAGGACCAACAAAAATGATGTTCTCTTCTCTGCAACGGCGGGCAAACAAAGCATTCTCTGAAAGAAAACCATAACCCGGATGGATTGCATCAACCTTTTCTCTTTTTGCAACTTTCAGTATCTCTTCAATGTCCAAATAAGGTTTTAGTGGATCGTCGTTTTTACCAATTTGGTAAGACATATCGGCCTTATAACGGTGCAGAGAGTAGCGGTCTTCATATGTATAAATTGCCACTGTTTTTATCATCAGTTCAGAGGCGGCCCTTAATACTCTAATGGCTATTTCGCCGCGGTTTGCGACCAGTAATTTTTTGATTGGCATATGGAATAATGGTATTCCCTAAAGATAAACCATTTGGAGAATGATGTGGAGGTTTTTCTGTGTTATACTTTTTATTGCCCCGGCAGGAAAGCTTTTTTCATCCGTTGAGGCAGCTTGTCCCGTCATTCTTGCGGGGTCGCACACTTGTACTGTATTTTTTCATGGGACTTTTTCCATGTTTTGATGGTTTGAACCCCCGCAATGCTGACGGGGCAGGCACGAAGACACAAAGGCATTAATTATATTGCCTATTATGCAAAGTTACCTTACGGGATTTACTGGCTTAATGAAATTTGATCACAAATAGTTTCATTTTATTTGAGGATAGTTTCAGTAAAGAGTTATAACATATTAATTACTATTTTTAGCAATATTTTTGAATCTAATTATTGCCGTCAGGCACTACATGTCGGTAGCAAAAATGAAATAGGTAATGTTTCAAAGTCCCGTAGGGACGATATAATCTTACGCCATAACTAAAAGGAGAATCTGCAATTGATGGACATTTCGTCCCTACGGGACTTGAACAATTTATTTACGTTTTTGCTACCGACATTTTATGCCTAACGGCATAGCCAATATTTTTAAATTTCCCCTCGTGCTACTTTGCTTCTTGGTGCCTTGTGCCAGCCCCGTCAGCAATGTGGGGGTTCAAAACAACCGCCTCAATATGCGGGACAGACGCGAAAAAAGTCCCGTAGCAATACCAAACCAGAACGGAGTTCCGATGGAAAAATCGGAATATACTGTCGCCAATGAAGTCTTATCAGAGAACAAATGCCCGAACCAAAATAATTACAAATTAAGAATGAAAACAACATTGAAGTCATAAACCTCTTGAACCTCTTAAACCCCTTAAACCTCTTAAACCTCTTGAACCTCTTAAACCTCTTAAACCTCTTAAACTTTTTAAACTTTTTAAACCTTTTGAACCTCTTAAACCCCAAACTCATAATTCTACACTCATAACTTTAAACTCTACATCACCACATCCATCACCTTATTTTTCTTCCGGCTTTCTTCGGCTTTGAAACCCATAATATGGCTTTCTATACTTTGGTCAATGGTGGAGGTGAGTAGCGACGGGTCGCGTTTGCTGATGGCTTGTATCCAGTTGCTGACCAGGCGCCAATCGCCGCCGCCGTGCATGTCGGTGCCTTCTTTCCATTCGGTCTTTTGGCCGGTTCGAAAGTCGGTGAGGGTAAAGCTCGTCATGTCGCCCACAATGTCGCCCATGCTGCCCATAACCCTTGTGCGGCGGCCTTCGTAAGAGGTAAATGCTTCCATGTTAAAGCTGGCAGTAACGTCGTCAGCAAACAAAATATTGGTAGTATAATGGTCAGGCTGATCGTTGTCCATGCGATAAACACAGCGGCCATAGTCCGATGTTTTGAGGTAGTCCATAATGGTATCACCTTGCTTTTCTTTTTCAGGTGGCAGGTCAAAATGTTGCAGGTAGGTGCGGTCGCGGTAGTAGATGCGCAACGCCGAGTATGGGCAGGTGCTTTCGATGGCGCAACCGTTGGTGCATCGGTCGGTACTGCCTTGTGGTGCATTCGCTTCCTTAAACCATTTGAGGCTGCCAAATGCCTGCACACTCTTGCAGGGTTTGCCCACCACCCAACGCAGTATGTCCAGGTCGTGGCACGATTTGGCCAGTATAATTGGTGTGTTTTTGGTGCTGTCGTGCCAGTTGCCCCGCACATAAGAATGCGCAATGTGCTGGTGTTTAATTGGCTCCATATGCTGAATGCTCACCACCTCTCCTATGGCGCCGCTTTGCATTAGTTCACGCAGTTTTACAAAGTAAGGTGCATAGCGTAACACGTGGCACACAGCCACTATCCTCCCGGTTTTTTTGGCCAGTTGTAGTATGTCCCGGCATTCTTTTTCGCTGGGCGAAATGGGTTTTTCCAGTAGTATGTCGTAGCCCATTTCCAACGCCTTCATGCAGGGTCCATAGTGCAAGCGATCGGGGGTGCTTATGATAACTGCATCGGCAAATTTGGGTCGTTTAAACACATCTTCCCAAGTGTTGAAGCGGTTTTCAGTAGTTATGTTGTGCTTGTCGGCATAGCGTTGGTTGCGCACCGGCAGCGGCTCCGCAACACCAATGATATCAAGCTGTTCAGGAAATTTGAGTGAGTAACCTCCATACACATTTCCGCGATTGCCGGCCCCCAAGGTGATGGCAGTAATGGGTTTATCGAGCAGGATATTTTCTTCAGGCAACAGAATGGGAAATCCCTCTGAAGTAGTAGCCCAAGAAGCAAAAGGCAATACACTTCCTGCGGTGAAACCAAGGGCTTTTAGCGCATCGCGGCGGGTCCAGTTTTTAGACATGGCAAATCGGTTTGTGTTGAAATTGAAAATTACAGTTTTTCAGCCGACTGCCGAACCATGTAGCGAAATAGTTTTTTTTATGGGCCAATGCCTTTGTACTATTATGATTGCTTCGGTGGCGTTGGCACCGTTGAAAGGTAGGAATGCTATTGGGCTTTTTATACCGTTTGTTAAATTAACCACAGAGTAAATTACAAGAGTTTCTCGCAGAGGGCTCGGAGGCCTGCATTATTATCTCCTTTTTTCTCTGCGAAAAAACTCCGGCTTTCTCTCTGGTAAAAGAACTTGTCCCAAACATTTGAAAATAATTGACGATTCACAATTATCATTTAAATTGTCGTTGCAAAACCCCTAACAAATGCCCACCCTAACCCAACGATTCACTGCCCTTGATGTATTTCGCGGTATGACCATTTGCCTTATGATTATTGTAAATACACCCGGCAATGGCGACACCACTTACTCACCGCTGCACCATGCACATTGGCACGGCTTCACCCCTACCGATTTGGTGTTTCCTTCGTTTTTATTTGCCGTAGGCAACGCCATGAGTTTTGTATTGAAGAAATGGCAAGGTCTTCCCGAAGCTACTGTGCTTTGGAAAATACTAAAACGTACATTCATCATTTTCCTGCTCGGCTATCTTATGTATTGGTTCCCCTTTGTAAAATGGAACGATGCACATGAATTAGTTGGTTTTCCTATCAGCACTACCCGTGTGTTTGGCGTGTTGCAGCGGATTGCCTTGTGCTATGGGATAGCTGCACTCCTGATACACTACCTGAAACCAAGGGCTGCATTGATTGTCAGCATAGGCTTCCTGTTCCTGTATTGGGTGTTGCTGTATGCATTTGCTAATGGCAACGATCCATTGAGTATGCAAGGAAATCTTGGCTTTTTCATTGACAAGTGGCTGGTAGGCGAACAACACATGTACCACGGCGAAGGCGTAGCCTTTGACCCCGAGGGTTTGTTAAGCACCATGCCTGCAGTTGCCAATGTGGTGGGCGGTTTTTTTGTTGGCAGCTTTTTACAAAAGAAAGGAAGCACTTTCGAAGCGTTGACTAAACTTTTAATTGCAGGCTGCCTTTTGCTGTTAGCTGCCTATTGCTGGAATCTGTCTTTCCCCATCAACAAAAAATTGTGGACCAGTTCATTTGTACTCCACACAGTTGGGTTAGACTGCATTATTATTTCCGTTATTATTTATATCATAGACTTTAAGCACAAAACCAAATGGACTTATTTCTTAGAAGTGTTTGGCAGAAACCCGCTGTTCATTTACCTGTTGTCAGAACTCGGCGCTACCCTACTCTATTTTTTCAGGACCGATGAAAACAGTTCATTTTACCAGTTTCTCTACAACAACCTATTCATCCATGCCGGCAGTTACTTTGGTTCTCTGCTGTTTGCAGTTAGCTTTATGGTGTGTTGTTGGTTGGTGGGTTATTTTTTAGATAAGAAAAAGATTTATGTGCGGGTGTAAGATCTAATGACAAGCAATCCCTTTTCATTTTCTTTTTACCTTTGTTTAAAGATTTACAGAATGAGTATTATTAGAGTTCCACTACGTTTTGAAGGTTCAAACGGCGAAAAAATGGCTTACGCCCTGTTTGACAGCGGAGCTACGTTTAGTTGTCTCCACCCCGACATTGCGGAAGCAATAGGAAAACCCGAACATTTGTGGCGGCCAATGGAAGTTGCGACTGCCGCTGAAGGTCATTATGTAAAAATAACAGAAGCACTTCGTGCCGATTTCTATTATAATGACATAAGATTAAGCGATGAATTTATGGTTGTTCCCGGTCTTAGTGAGGAGGCAATAATAGGGGTAAATACATTGCAGAAATGGCGGATAAAACTAGATTTTGAACATGATACCATCATAATTGATCCTAAGGTTGCCAAACTGATTTTGAAGAATTTGAAATAGAGGCCACATTTTCTTTGGAGCTTCGATTCTTTTTAGGACATTTTAGAATAAACGCTAAAACAATGAACATTAAACCCATAAAAACAAATTCTGATTACGAACAGGCCCTTGTAAGACTCGAAGTTATTTTTGATTCAAAAAAAGGTTCTGCAGAAGGTGATGAATTGGAAGTTTTGAGTATTCTTATAGACAATTATGAGCAACAAAACTTTCCAATAGAAATGACAGACCCTGTAGAGGCAATAAAATTTAGAATGGAACAGCTAGACTATAATCAAACAGATCTTGCAAAAATATTTGGAATTAAAAGCCGGGCAAGTGAAATATTAAGTAAAAAAAGAAAGCTATCACTTGAAATGATTCGCCAACTACACCAAAAACTAAATATTCCTACAGAAGTACTTATTCAACCCTATTAGATTGTTCATTTTAAATTATCCAATTGATGATTAGACTATGAAATTTTACTTTCCATTTAGAAATAATCTTGACATTTTCCATAAAACTACAATCCCCTGTAAGCCATTATTTACAAACACAATATTCCGCTATCTTTACCGCCCCTTGATAGTTTAAACAATTTATGTCTAAAAAGAGAATTGCAATATTTGGCTCTACAGGTTCCATTGGTACTCAAGCACTTGAAGTGATTGCAGCCAATAGCGACAAATTTTCAGCAGAAGTCCTCACGGCACAAACCAACGATGAGTTGCTGGTGCAACAGGCTTTAAAATTCAACCCCAATGTGGTCGTTATAGGCGACGACAAGAAATATAAAATTGTTAAAGATGCTTTGGCCGGAACAGATGTAAAAGTTTTTTGCGGTGAAAAAGCACTGGAAGAAGTGGCAGCTATGGACTGCTACGACCTTATGTTGGCCGCTATTGTGGGCTACGCAGGTCTAAAACCTACTCTTGCTGCACTTGACAGCGGTAAGGCTATTGCATTGGCAAACAAAGAAACATTAGTAGTTGCCGGTGATATTGTTATGAGAAAGGCCATGGAAAAACGTGTGCCCGTAATACCCGTTGACAGCGAACACTCGGCTATATTTCAATGCCTGGTCGGAGAAACCCGAAATAAGATTGAAAAAATTGTACTTACAGCAAGCGGCGGACCATTCAGGGGCAAAAAACCCAACTTTTTGGTGAATGTAAAAAGGGATCATGCCCTGCAACACCCAAACTGGAGTATGGGTGCCAAAATAACGGTAGACAGCGCCACACTCATGAACAAAGGGCTGGAAATGATTGAGGCTAAATGGCTTTTCAATCTGAAACCCGACCAAATACAGGTTGTTATTCATCCGCAAAGCATTATCCACAGCATGGTGCAGTTTGAGGACGGCAGTATGAAAGCACAAATGGGTCTTCCTGATATGAAACTGCCCATTCAGTATGCGTTAGCATTTCCACATCGCTTACCC
>JANPGE010000155.1:0-3343 GCA_031423805.1 Segetibacter sp.
GCTTTCCAGCAAGTTTGAGAATACAACCGCTTCGCAAAAAGGGGGCATCACCTACCGCTATTTTACCCGCGACAATCAGTTGTCAGCCGGTGTTGATTTTCAACAGACCAACTTAAAAAGCGACCGCACTTTCCCGACAGCATTGCAGGTAAACAAAACCTTTCAGAATTTTTTGCCCAACGCCATGTTGCGGTTAAAACTATCGGAGAAAAGCAACCTGCGAATCCTATACCGCGCCAATACCAATCAACCATCCGTCACCCAATTGCAGGATGTGTATGATATAACCGGGCTGCCCTTTGTAAGCGCCGGAAACCCGCAACTGGAGCAGCAATACATGCATTCGTTGAGTGGCCGATATACTTTCACCGATACCAAACGGGGAATGCTGTTTGTAGGAAATATTTTTTACCAGGCGGCCAGTAATTACATTACTACGGCCACTTTTGTGCCCCTCCGCGACTCCGCCCTCAACAACATTGTAACCTTGAAAAGCGGCCAGCAACTGACCAAGCCTGTTAACCTGGACGGATACAACAGTCTTCGATCTTTTTTCACCTTTGCCATCCCTATCAAACTGATCAAATCTAACCTGAACATGAATGCAGGCGTTACGCTGAATAAACTGCCCGGCATTATCAACAGTCAGTTAAACAAATCAACCAACATCACCTATTCTTTGGGTACGGTTATCGGCAGCAACCTTAGCCAATATGTTGATTTTACGGTGTCGTACTCGGCCAACATCAATACGGTGAATAATGATATCAACACTACGCTCAACCAGCAATATTTTTCACAAGTTGCCGGCTTGCAACTCAACCTGTTGTCAAAAAAAGGTTGGTTTTTTCAGACAGATTTAAGCAACCTGTTGTACAGTGGTTTGGCGGCAGGCTACAATCAAAACTATTACCTGTGGAACATGAGCGCCGGCAAAAAATTCTTCAAAAAGCAGCAAGGCGAACTAAAAATCGGCGTGTTTGATGTGTTGAAGCAAAACCGAAGTATTGTTCGAAACATAACCGAAACCTACATTGAAGACCAGCAAAGCCAGGTGTTGCGGCAATATTTCATGCTCACTTTTTCCTACAATCTTAAAAATTTTGGGAAAGGAGTCCCCCAATCAAATCCGCAGCGGCGCCGGGGCAGGTTTGGCCCGCCGGATGAGACTTTTTTTGTTACGGGCATTGGTACATCTATCAGCATTTGTTGTGTCACTTGCCGACTTCAATGTCGGCATCCCGATAAGTACCTTTTGAATCGGGACTTGTGCTTTTGGGTAATGCTATTGTGCTTTTAAATGATTTGTTCCATAAGGTAAATATTCTAAAAAACGTGTTTCTAAGAGATTCCAGTAAATTCCTTTGTGTTCTCTGTGCGGTTTTTTCTCTGTGCCCTCTGTGGTTAGAATGTCGAAATGACCATTTACAGCATAAATAGACAAATTCTATTTAATGTGTAGAGTGAAAAAGCTGTTTTTCCCCAACAAATCGCCATTTGTTTAAAACTAAAATTTCACCGCATTTCTTGGATTATATATTTGCAGGTGCAAAAAACCAACATTGGCATTTTGCGAAGCAATAAATAAGGATAAATGGCAGAAAAGATTTCGAATTCGGATTATAACGAAGAAAGTATAAGAAGCCTCGATTGGCGTGAACACATCAGGCTTCGCCCTGGTATGTACATAGGCAAATTGGGTGATGGTAGCAGCCCCGACGATGGCATTTATGTGCTTATAAAAGAGGTAATGGACAATTGCATTGATGAACATACCATGGGTCATGGTAAAAGCGTAGAACTGACCATACAAGATAAATCTGTAACCATCCGTGATTTTGGAAGAGGAATTCCGTTAGGAAAAGTGGTAGATGTGGTTAGTAAAATAAATACCGGTGCCAAATACGATAGCAAAGCTTTCCAAAAAAGTGTTGGATTAAATGGTGTAGGAACCAAAGCTGTAAATGCTTTGAGCAACTATTTCAAAGTCACTTCTTTCCGCGAAGGCAAAGAAAAAGCAGCCGAATTTCAACAAGGGGTTTTGATAAAAGAACACAAAGAAAAAGCAACAACAGAAACAAACGGAACATTAGTCAACTTTACCCCGGATGAAACTATTTTTAAAAACTATCATTACATTAATGAGTATATCGATAACCAATTGTGGAACTATTGCTACCTCAATGCAGGATTGGTAATCAACTACAATGGCAAACGATATGTAAGTAAAAACGGGTTGCTTGATTTGTTGCAACGCCGTACCAATGCTGATGAAATTCGTTACCCGATTATACATCTTAAAGGGGAGGATATAGAAGTTGCCATTACCCACAACAATGATTATGGTGAAGACCTCTATTCCTTTGTTAACGGTCAATACACTACGCAAGGTGGTACACATCAACAGGCTTTTCGTGAGGCATTTATAAAAGTGATCAGGGATTTTTATAAGAAAGACTATGAAGCTGCTGATATAAGAGGAAGCATTTGTGCAGCCATATCTATAAGGGTGCAGGAACCCGTTTTTGAAAGTCAGACCAAGACCAAACTTGGTTCGCTAAATGTGTATGAAAACGGCCCAACTATGCGCAACTTTATGCAGGATTTTTTAGGCAAAGAGCTGGATAATTTTCTACATAAAAATTCACAGACCGCTGAAGCGCTTCGCAAAAGGATAGAGCAAAACGAAAGAGAAAGAAAGGAATTGGCGGGCATAAAAAAACTGGCAAATGAAAGAGCAAAAAAAGCTAACCTGCACAACAAGAAATTAAGAGATTGCAAGTTTCACTACAACGATGAGCCGGAAGGAAAAAACAAAGAAGAAATTCTTGAAAAGAAAAGTCAGACTACCATTTTCATTACGGAAGGGGACAGTGCAAGTGGATCAATAACCAAAAGCCGCAGAGTGGACACGCAAGCAGTTTTTAGTTTACGAGGCAAGCCTCTTAATTGCTATGGACTAACAAAAAAAATAGTGTATGAAAATGAGGAGTTTAACCTTCTGCAACATGCACTGAACATTGAAGATGGTTTGGAAGGATTGCGCTTCAACAACATAGTAATGGCTACCGATGCTGATGTAGATGGTATGCACATACGTTTGTTGCTGCTTACATTTTTCTTGCAATTTTTTCCTGATTTGGTAAAAAACGGTCACCTCCATATTTTAGAAACACCGCTCTTTAGAGTAAGAGATAAAAAAGAAACAATCTATTGTTATGATGAAACTGAAAAGCAGGCTGCCATAAAAAAACTGGGCAACAAACCCGAAATAACCCGCTTCAAAGGTTTGGGTGAAATAAGCCCTGAAGAGTTTGCACGGTTTATTGGCGATGATATGAAA
>JANPGE010000156.1:0-18686 GCA_031423805.1 Segetibacter sp.
AAAATCGTGTTCAATTCTTGAATGCTTTCTTTAACAGGGATAAATAATGAATTTGACATAATGAATTATATAAAAGACCAAATGTAAATAAAAAAAAGCAAACAAAAAAATTGGTCTGCTATGAATTTCAAATTGGTATAAAATAATTAAAGCAAAGTGAGGTGATATCAACAAAAAAGGCCACCTTATTATGGTGACCTTCTTTGTTGATATAATCAATAAATTTATTCCTTAATAAATTTACTTACTGCGGTTTCGCAACCATTATTACAAATAGCTTTAATCATATAAGTGCCAGATAGTAACCTTGAAACATTAACTTTAAGATTATTATCACCACTCAACAATTTTGAACTTTGCTGCATAACCCTTTTACCTGCCACATCTGTTACTACTAATGTAACATCTTCTGTTACAGGTGCAGTCAGAACAATATTTAAAAGATTCTTAGCTGGGTTAGGATAAATGGATGATACAATTAAGGCATTTACCTTTATTCCCTTTATCAAAACCACACCTGAAATAGTTGATTTACCATCTTTATCAATTTGTTTCAATCGATAATAATTGTTACCGCTAAATGGTTTTTCATCAACATGGTTATATGCCAGGGTGGTGTTGCTTGTCCCATTTATTGCTTTTGTATTTACTAAGGAGATGGTTGTAAAGTTTTCACCATTTGCCGAACGTTGCAATTCAAACCCTTTGTTATTTTGCTCTGTTGCGGTTGTCCAGGTTAGTATATTCTTAGATCCCTGTCTTTCTCCTTTAAAACTTGTCAGCGTTACAGCTACAGGTCTTAACAAGACTTCCATGTTGTCAACATACACATTATTATCAACATTGGATATGGTACTTTCACCATAAAAACCAAACATTACAACACCTGAATAGGAAGCCAAATCAATAACAATATGCTCACCCGTGTTAGAAATTGGTGTTGTAGCATCCCATGTTCTCAAAACGTTTGCATCTGACCATGTAACACCGTTGTCCGTTGAAATTACAACTGCAAATTTATCATCAGGTCCCATCGTCGCAGATATAGTATCACCGAACGTTGTATACCCCAAATCAAACTCAAGTTTGAAATTTCCACCTGCCCCTAAGTCATACATAGGCGTAATAAGCCAATCATTGGTGGTTGTATTCCATATATTTAACCTGGCTGACTTATTAACCGGAGTAGTTCTATTGGTAAAATCATCTATTACCCAACTTGATGTAGTAATAGTACTAAATGTTGTTGATGCTGCCAATAAACCCTTAGCTCTTGACCAACATGTTGATGGAGGTACAACTGTAGCAAATGGTTCAGGTGCAAGAGTCGGTGCGGTAACTACACCACATAATGTTGTGAATGTAGCATAAGAACTCCATACACTCAAACCGCCCGTACCACCACAGTTTGACCTTACCCAAACATAATATGTTGTACTTGATAATAAACTAGTAAGATTTGTAGTTGTACCAGTAACACCAGAAATGCTTGGAGTTGTAGTTGAGGTAGGTGGAGTATTAGAAGTACTGTAATATACATCATAACTTGCCGGCGCAACAGGTGGTGCAGTCCAATCAACCTGTGCACTATTTAATGAAATATTAGATATTACAACTGAACTTGGTTCCACGCAACCTGGTAAAACCTCCCAATACACGTCGTCAATTAACACACTGTAAGCAGGTGTGCCGGTGTGTCTGAAAGCAAATACTGTATTTGAACCCGGATTAATTGAACCAGGTATTACAGTGTATGATTGATAAGTTAATGTGCTTACAACCACATCTTGAAGGGATACAAATGTAGTAGCATCAGTAGGATCAGTTAAATATCCTACCTGAATAGTGGCTCCTGCGGTAAAGTTGCCTCTTGCACTAAACCTTAATCTATGGGTATTTAAGTCTGCATTACTTACAGGTGTCATTTTGACTACAGACTGATTAGTTGCAGATGATCCATAAATATACATGGTATTAGGTGCACTTAGCGGGTTGGTTGTTTGTGTATTTGCAGCTCCGGTAGTGCTTACTTTGGACCAACAAACAGGCAATGCAGGGATAGTAACAGCATCAAAATTTTGATAGAAATCAGTTACAGCCGCACACTGTGTAATAAACGTTGCTACAGCGGACCATCCACTTACACCTCCGGTACCGCAGTTTGATCTTACCCACGCATAATAGGTACTTGCAGGAGTTAAACCTGTAAAATTATACGTCGTTGTGGTTATCCCGGTTGCATTAGGTGTTGTTGTAGCTGTTGGCGGTGTGTTAGTTGTGCTGTAATAAACCTCATATGATGCAGGACTTCCTGCTGAAGGTGCTGTCCAGTCAAGTTGAGCTGTAGTTGTTGCAATATTTGAAACAACCAAAGTGTTTGGTTCAACACACACCGGTATCAACTCCCATGAGATATCATCTACATAAACATAAGAGAAGGTTGTAGCATTTATTCTTCTGATGCCAATATATGTATCAGTGCCCGTGTAAGATGCAAAACTAACGGCAAATTTCTGATATGCTGTAGTTACTGTAACTGTCTGTAGTGGGGTAAAATTAGCTGTAGCAGAATTGTCATCCATCGTACCAATTTCAATATCCTGCCCTATAACAGAATTTTTTGCAAAGAAGCTTAGTTGATAAGTTCCTGCCGCAAGATTACTTACCGGCGGACTAACCAATATTATATCATCGGTACTAGTAGAGGATGAATTATACATAGTTACCGCATTTGGAACAGAATATGCATTGGTCGTAGTTGTTGTTAATGTTGCCGCTGCTGCAATTGTTGCCCCTCTTAGAATCTTTGACCAACAATTGGGCAAATTAGGTGTAATTGCAGTTGCAAAATTTTCGCTAAAAGTTGGTACTGGAATACAAGCTGTAATAAAGCTATCAACACTTGTCCAAACACTCATTCCACCTGCACCACAATTAGACCTTAACCAATAGTAATATTTGGTAGCAGCAGTAAGACCCGTAAGATTTACCGTTGTTGCTATAATTCCAGCATTCGTTGGTATTGTTGAAGCTGTGGGTGCGGTAGATATTGTGCTATAATAAGCATCATAACTTACGGTAGAAGTAATGGGTGCATTCCAGTTTAATGTAGCACCTGAAGACAAAATATTTGAAACCGGCAATAAACCCGGAACATCACAGGTTGGAGTAACATTCACTACAATATCATCTACATACAAATTGAACTGATTAACTATTGAATATGCGTGAAAACCAATATAATATACACCTGATGTAGTTGGGGTAAAGTCAGAAGTAGATGATAATGGTGTAACATTTTTGATTGAAGGATAATCTACAATTAAATCTGTCATTGAAGCTGCATTAGCAGCAGTACCATAACTAACATTCATACTTTCTGTATAAGTAGCACTATTACATCCATATCTGAAGGTAATTCTGTAAGAAGTTCCTGCAGTAAGATTTAATCCCTGCGTATAGAACCAAACATCCGCTGCATTAGTTGTATTATAGCCATACTTTAAAGTTTTGCTTGTAAACCCGCTACCAGGATTATTTGCAGTTACCCAATTATTACCTGTTCCCACATTTTCTACTGCTGTACAGTTTGGCATTGCAGGAACAGTAGCAGATTCAAAATCTTGTGTATATGGAATATTAGTTGGTCCACATAATGTGGTAAAGCTATCTATTCCTGTCCAGGCACTTACTCCACCTGTACCACAATTGGATCTAATCCAATAGTAATATTTAGTTGAAGAATTTAATGTTGTGAAATCATAAGTTGCATTGGTAATACCCGACACCGTAGGTGTTGTAGTACCTGTTGGTGCAGTTGAGACTGTACTGTGATAGATATCGTAACCTGAAGGTGATGTTGGAGGTGGATTCCAGTTGATTGTTGCCCCAACACCTGTTATACTGGTCACAGGTAATAAGGTTGGTGCATCACAAACAGGAGTAACATTTACTGAAATGTCATCTACATATAAATTGTATTGGTTTGTAATTGAGTAAACATGGTAGCCAATGTAGTACACCCCTGTACTAGATGGAGTAAAGTCTGTTGATGATGTATTGGGTACTGCACCAGTTATAGCCGGATAATCTACTATAAGAGTAGACATAGATGCTGCATTTGCATCTGTACCATAACTAACATTCATACTTTCAGTATAAGTGGCAGCACTGTTATTACCATATTTGAAAGTAAGTCTGTAAGATGTACCGGCAGTGAGATTCAAACCCTGTGTATAGAACCATGCGTCTGCCGGATTGGTAGAATTATAACCGTATTTCAAGGCCTTGCTTGTAAAGCCATTTCCTGGTGCACTTGCTGTTACCCAATTATTACCTGTACCAACATTCTCAATCGAGGTACAGTTTGGTAAAGCTGGTACTGTTGCTGATTCAAAATCCTGTGAATAAGGAATATTGGTTGCAGCACATTGAGTTGTAAAACTATCCACAACAGACCATGTGCTTACTCCTCCCGTTCCACAATTAGAACGAACCCAAACATAATATTTAGTTGCTGCTGTAAGACCTGTTAAACTATAAGTAGTATTGGTTATACCCAAAATTGTAGGAGTAGTTGTTCCTGTAGGTGCAGTAGCAACTAAACTTCTGTATATTTCATATGAAGCAGTAGAACCTGTTGCAGGAGCAGTCCAATCAAGTTGTGCACCTGTGCCTGTTACATTAGAATGCATTAGTGCTGTAGGTACATCACAAGAAGGCAATGTTGTTAGACTATCTTTAACAGACCAGGCACTTACTCCATTTGCACCACAGTTAGATCTTACCCAATAAAAATATTTAGTGGCAGGTGTAAGTGAAGTTAAGTTATAAGTGGTTGCCGTAATTCCTGTTGCTGTTGGTGTTGTTGTACCCGTAGGTGCAACAGATGAAGTACTTGAGTACACATCATAACTTGCAGGCGCTGTTGCAGGTGCTGTCCAGTTAAGCGTAACGCTAGTGGTCGCAAGATTTGTAATATTAGGTTGCGTTGGTACATCACAGGTTGGCGACAAAGTAACCACGATGTCATCTAAATGCAAGTTGAATTGATTTGCAATAGAATAGGCATGAAACCCAATATAATAAACACCGGTGGTAGTTGGTGTAAAATCATTAGTTGATGAATTTAGTACTGCTCCTGTGATAGATTGGTAATCTATGATATTTGTTGTCATAGATGTTGCATTTGCCGTAGTTCCAAAATTCACCTTCATACTTTCAATATAAGTGGTACTATTATTACCATAATTGAAGGTTAACCGGTAAGAAGTGCCTGCGGTAAGGTTTAAACCCTGTGTAAAAAACCATGCATCTGCTGCATTTGTTGCATTATAAGCATAGCGCAAAGTTTTACTTGTAAAACCGCTACCAGGAGCATTTGCTGTAACCCAATTATTACCACTACCTGCATTTTGAATAGCCGTACAAATAGGTAACCCTGGTATAGTTGCTGATTCAAAATCCTGAGTATATGGAATACCAGTTGGTCCACATAAAGTGGTAAAACTATCAACAACAGACCATACACTCAAACCCCCTACTCCACAATTTGACCGTACCCAAACAAAATATTTTGTTGCTGAAACCAAACCTGTCAAATTATAGTTTGTGGCAGCAATGCCTGTAGCAGTTGGTGTTGTTGAACCTGTAGGTGCAGTTGAAGTTGTACTTCTATACACATCATAACTTACCGGAGCGGGGGTTGGTGCTGTCCAGTTTACTGTAGCTGCCGTAGTTGTAATACCTGAAAAAGTTAATAATGTTGGCTCGGCACACGCAGCTAAAGCCTCCCATGAAAAATCATCTATTAATAAACTGTAAGCAGGTGTACCCAAATGTTTTATAGCAAATACAACGGATGAACCCGTTACGCCGGTTGGCTTAAAAGTAAACGACTTGTAAGTAAGTGTACTTGCTGTATCGTTAACTAAAGGAACAAATGTTGACGAGTCAGCAGGATTGGTTAAGTAACCAATCTGAATAATTCCTCCAACAGTAAAATTTGCCCTCATATTGAATTTAAACTGATGGGTACCGGCTCCGGCATTGCTCACAGCAGGTAATGCAACTACAGGTTGATTAGTGGCTGCGCTTCCATAAATATATAATGTGTTAGGTGAACTATTAGGATTAGTAATTTGGGTAAGAACAGAACCCTGAGTACCCACTTTTGCCCAACAAGGTGGTAATGCAGGTACTGTTACTCCATCAAAATTTTGTGTTATCAATGTATTAACTCCACATAGGGTAGTAAATGTTGTGCTGATCCATGAACCAATATTTCCAGATCCACAATCGGGTCTTATATATAGGGTGTAAAATGTTGACGACGACAATCCGGAAATATTTACAGTAGTTGTAGCGTTGTTGCCACTTGTTGCTAAACCAGTAGAACCGCTACCAGGTGCTCCACTTGTTCTTACTTCATAGTTATATTGAGTTACAGGATTGCCAGAAGTGGGTGCTGACCAGGTTGCAGTAACTCCTGTTAAGGAAATATTTGAAACAGCTAGTGCAGTTGCGGGTTGGCAAGGTGCAGCAGTAAGTCCATTAATTATAATATTACCAATAGTACTTGTTCTAGCTCCTGCTACGGGTGCAGCGGGGTCGGGATTAGTAACATCATTTGAAATAGCTAATACCCTATTCAAATTGCTTCCTGTTAAAGTTGTACCCTGAAATCTGGTACTACCATTATTTCCTGTTTTGTTTTCATCAACAGCTATCAATAAATTTCCCGATCCATTATATGGAAATGGTGTAGATAAAGTAATAGTAACCAAACCCGGAAGTGTAGCAGCAGCAAGGGTTCCACTAAATACAGGAGTAAGATTTGAAAGGGGTTCCCAATCTGTAGTAGATACAAAATTGCTTTTTGAGGTTACTCCCATATACATAGTAATGTCATCAGAAAGATCTAAAGCAGTGCCTGCATAATAAAACTGAACAGAAGTAATACTGCCTGTTGCATTTATTTCTGACGCTAAATAAATAGTTTGTACATAAGAATAACCATAAAATGTATTCCACGGAGAGTTAGATGCAGTATTAGTACCTGTACCAATAGTTATAGGTTGCGAGAAAGCTAACAATTGGAAAAATACAGCAAGCAAACACAAGTAAATTTTTCTCATTTTCTTTGATAATTTTAAAAATTTGGCCTCAAGGTATTAATAAAACCCCTTTTGGCGAAAAAAAAGCTATTTAAATCTTAAATCCACATAGCAAATGAATGATTAAATAAGTTATATTAACTGATAAAATTAATTACTTTATTCAACTTCACCCTTTGGCAATAGGGACATAACTAACATAATAAACCCTAATATTACAATTAAGAATATTCCATATTTTTTTTCAGGACACTCACCTAACTCACAATTTGTTACCAACAAATAATTACGCAAAGCCCAGGAGAAATTTAGTGCGCAAACAAATACATTGACCCTTTTTGCACCAATTTTTGTAAGCAAAAACATTATAAAAGCTGACCCGCTAAGGATTAAGTGCATTAAACCAGGCTTGCCAAAATTAGTATGCTCTGCAGAAAAGCCTGTAATTGTTGTTTGTATTACAGGAATGTAAACCCATGGAACAAAGCAACATATTATTAATAAAACAGAGGCCAATGCTCCTATATAATTGGAATAACGCATAAAAATATTGTAAATGAAAAATGGATTACAAATGTAATCCATTGATTTTAGAAGAGGTCCCGAGCGGATTCGAACCGCTGTACGAGCTTTTGCAGAGCTCTGCCTAGCCACTCGGCCACAGGACCTTTTTTTAATTCCGGCTGCGAAAATAAGGTAAAACCATTAAACCAACAATACATTCAAAACAAGTTGGACCGCAAAAATTTACTGTTGGAATAATGCGGGCTTTAGAAATATTTTCAAGTCAAAACTGTAAATACTTTGTTGCTTTGTAATCTTTGTTACTTTGTGTTGAAAAACTTCAAATATCTATGCAGAAAATAGCGGAAAGCGAAATGATTCTCAACAATAGAGGGGCCATTTACCATCTTGATCTTAGACCTGAAGAAATAGCCCCAACTATAATTACCGTAGGCGACCCTGACCGTGTAAAGGAAGTAAGTAAATATTTTGACAAAATAGAACACACAAGCCAACACCGCGAATTTGTAACACACACCGGCACTTTGGGGTCCAAAAGGCTATCTGTAGTATCTACAGGTATTGGGCCTGATAACATTGATATTGTTCTAAACGAGTTAGACGCTTTGGTAAATATTGATTTTGAATCCCGAACCATAAAACCTACTTTACAACACCTTACCATTATACGAATGGGTACTTCGGGTGCACTACAGGAAGATATTCCGGTTGATAGTATTGTTGCTACTACTCATGGGCTTGGGATAGATAACCTGCTTAATTATTATCGCCATGATAATAATGAGGAAGAAATGCAGATTATTCAACAGTTTGTAGCGCATACACAAATCAGCAGCAACTTTTCGCAACCTTATATTAGCACGGCGGGTGCAGCTATTCTTAAACATTTTGTGGATGGTTTTTTTCATGGTATTACAATAACCTGTCCGGGCTTTTATGGGCCACAAGGTCGGGTACTAAGGCTTGGTCTTACCAACCCCGATCTTATAGACAGGCTTACAGAATTTAAGTTCGGCCCACACCGCATTACCAACTTTGAAATGGAAACAAGTGCCATTTATGGCTTAGGAAAATTATTAGGACATCAATGCCTAAGCCTTAGCGCAATAGTTGCCAATCGTATAAAAAAAGAATTTAGCAAAGATGGAAATGCAGCAGTTGAAAACATGATTAAGAAGTCACTTGAAATTATTGATGGAATATAAAATAGTCATGGAGTCATTGGTCACTAAGTCAAAAAGTCAATGGTCAATAAGTCATTTAGTATTTCATTTTCGCATTGAGCCATTTTCACATTGAGCCATTTTCATATTGAGCCATTTTCACATTTTCAAATTAATAAATTGATTTTCAAATTTTATAAATATCAGGGTACGGGAAATGACTTTGTGATACTAAACAATAGTCATAATGAATTTGATTTTTTATCTGCTGCTCAAATTAAATTTTTGTGCGACCGTAGGTTTGGTATTGGTGGCGATGGATTAATGCTGCTGAACAATAAACCCGGTTATGATTTTGAAATGAAATACTACAACAGTGATGGGGCAGAAAGTACAATGTGTGGCAATGGTGGTCGCTGTCTGGTTCAGTTTGCAGCAGACAAGGGTTTGGTAAAAGACACCTATCATTTTCTGGCAATAGATGGAGATCATGAAGCCACTATTAGCGACAATGGTTGGGTAAAGCTTAAGATGATAAATGTAGATCAGATAGAAAAAATGGATGGCGATTCAATTCTTGATACGGGGTCGCCACATTATGTAAAGCTGGTAACAGATATACAGGAAGTTGAAGTCTATAAAGAAGGAAAGGAAATCCGTTATAGTAAAAGGTTTGCAGAAGATGGAATAAATGTAAATTTTGTTGAAGTACAGGACAGACAAATTTATGTACGCACCTACGAACGGGGAGTAGAAAATGAAACACTAAGCTGTGGTACAGGCGTAACGGCAGCAGCATTGGTATTTGCCCACAACCCGCTTGGGTTTAATCATGTAGATGTAGAAACCCCCGGAGGAAAACTTGCAGTAGAATTTAAAATTAAAGCAGAGGGAAATTTTTATGATATTTTGCTGTGTGGGCCGGCTACTTTTGTTTTTAGTGGGGAGATAGAAATGCCAATTGATAATAAAATTGAGACCCAATAATTACTTCGTTTTACAAGCATCTAGGTAAATTCTCTATTTTTGAACTATGGATTCTGTTAATACAAAAAAAACTATTTTAGAAACACTCCAAATGAACCAGAAAAAACTGGAAGATTTTGGCGTAAATGAAATTGGTTTATTTGGTTCTTACCTACGAAACGAAGCCACGGAAGACAGTGACATTGATTTATTGGTAAACATTTCGAGAGAAAAAAAGACTTTCCGAAATTTTATGTCACTATCATACTTTCTTGAAGAATTATTTAATCGTAAAGTAGAGTTGGTTACCAAACAATCACTTAGCCCTTTCATTGGCCCCCATATTTTAAATTCGGTAGAATATGTTGCCTTCACAAGTTGAATTATTAAAACACATACTTCATGAATGTTTGTATCTGATTGATGAATCTCAAAGGAATTCCTTTGACGAATTTATGCAGAACGAACGGTTGTCCAAAGCGGTTTGCAGAAGTCTGGAAATCATTGGTGAAGCAAGCAGCAAATTACACCCCGACCTGAAATTGAAATATAAATTAGTTCCCTGGCGGGAAATGGGCGACATCAGGAATAAAATTATTCATCATTATTTTGGGATTGACTACGAAATTGTATGGGATACAGTAGTTACAGATATCCCTTTTGTAAAAGAATGGATTGAGCAAATAATAAAATCCAATAGCCCGGAATAATGGAAGAACCCCAAGCCAACAGAGAAATTCTCTTGCAACTGGTGAAAATGGAAATGCCTTTTGGCAAATACAAAGGCACACTGTTGTGCGATATTCCTGTCTTCTATCTTGAATGGTTTCAGCGAAAGGGATTTCCGCAGGGCAAATTGGGTATGCTGCTACAAACCATGTACGAAATAAGATTGAATGGATTGGAAGGGTTGTTGGAGCCATTGAAGAAGATGAAGTAGAAACTTTTAGTGTAGAAATCATTAAAAGCATAAAAGTGATGTTGAAAAGGCGCAGCGATTGAATTGTCCTTTTTTTTAGTCTGAAAAGGAAGTCATTATTCCTTTTTTAAAAGCGTTGATTTTCTGTTTGGAGTTTATCGTTCCTGATAGTTTATCAAATTTACGCTTAACTTCAAGTATAAAAAACATACTTTCCACATTTTCAGTATTTGATTTAAAAAACATACAAATTTCATTGCTTATTGGGTTAAATAAAAAATAACTAACCCCAAAATGAGCACTATCTGTTTTTCTTATTGCTGAAGAGCCATCAAGTATCCAATCGGATTTTTCAATTAATTTTTCACCATCTAAAAATTTAAACTCCCATAACCCTTTTAATAAAAAAATATCTTGCCGAAAGTCTGTCCAAGTCTTTACATATTCAGAATTGGTGTCATCAAGCTTTTTTATATCGTCTTTGTATTTTTTGATTTCCAACCGAGTAGCTATTTCTTCCTTTGTTGCTTCTTCTAATTGTGAAATATGATCTTTTAAATCTTTTTTTAAAACAAGGTAATTTTCAATAGGTACTTTACCGCCTTCGGAATATTTTAATTTCATTCTACTTCCTTCTGCTTGCCAACGTGCTTGTACCGCAATAATCCTATTACGAAACCAAGGAAAAAGGAAACAATAAAAGAATGCGCCAAGAATTGGCCAAATAATTCCATTCCAATTGTTCACTTCCTTTTGTACCAACTTTATGAAAGAATCATAACCATCAGCTTTTAAATCTTCTGCTTTATAGAACAGCAAGGCGATAGGAACTTTCCAATTGACAAGGAGCCACGAAATGATAAATGAAGAAAAGAAAGGGCTTGAAACTCTATCTTTTAAATCTTTGAAAAAGTCAGAAATGTTATCGTTTAAACTCATAAAAATAATATTACAAAAAACTAAGATAGGCAAATCTTGGTTCGTTAATTCAAAAAATCTCCAGAATAGAAGCATTGCGACTGATATGCCCCTTTTTATTTATTTTAGCAATATGAAACCAAGGGATTTATCATTAGTGGCTGCCAAAGAATATGGTATTATTCTTCGTGCAATCAATAAAACTTTATTAGAAAATAGTCATTTAACAAAAGTGGAAGGTTCAGAACATGTGTCGGAAATCCGAATACCAGAATTTTTTATAAAATTAAAAGACACAAAAAGCAACTTCTCTTTTAGTATAAATGATGTTAATGTCCATAAAAATTATTTAAATGAACCAACCAATCATTTTATAGTTTATTTAAAACCCAGTAGTGTAATACAATACAATGGAATCGAGATGCAACTTGTAATTGAAGAGGTATTGTCAAAGTTAAAACATTGGGTCGAAATAGTAAACGCCTATGATGAAATAACTTGGACAGAAGAAGATAATATTACAAAAGCGTATGAAGAAGAATTCTATGCTGAATATGATATAGTTGATGAAGATGCTGACATAAAACCATTTTCATCTGAACAGCAAAAAGGGTTGAATATTTTTGTAAACCAATTATTAGAAAATTTAGAAGCAAAAAAAGATGAATACCCAGTTGAAGATATCATTGAAGATGTAAAAGCAATCAAAAAAGATTTACCAACATCAACCAAGAAGAAAATAATAAAATCATTTGCTAAAGCATTTGCTAAAATGAAAAAATTAGGTGTTGAAGCATTTGAAGACCTTGTGAAAGATGGTATGAAAGACATAATGAAAGAAGCAGTAAAAATTGGTATGCAAGTTGAATTAGTACGACAAATAACAGGACACTAAAGTGATTCAAGACCTCTTTTTGTGGAACGTATTGGACTCGAACCAATGACCCCTACTCTGTCAAAGTAATGCTCTAAACCAACTGAGCTAACGTTCCTGATGGGTGTAAAAATATGAATTTACTTTCAAAAATATTTCTAACATAAAACCCATCTTTCTACTTTCATTAGGATGACTGGTTTGTAAAAAGTCTTTGCTTACCCCGCTTTGTAAGGGAAGCTATACATAATAATCGCTAATATTATTTAACAACAAAACCTTTACACAACTCCTGCCGCCCGAACCACAAAAAAATCGCATCTTTATTGCCTCAATAATTTAGGTCATAAAGCGTTGTAGACAAAGAAATGATACAATATTTCAAGAATATAGACAATCGCACGGTAGAAATTGATAAACCCGAAAATGGCATTTGGGTCAATCTTGTTCCACCTTTTAAGGAGGAAGAGTTTCAGCAACTTGGAGAAGGATTAGACATACCCATTGAGTTTCTCCGCGATTCATTGGATATAGATGAGCGTCCACGTTTTGAGATAGAAGACAATGTAAAATTCATCGTCATTAAAACGCCAACTGAAAACAATTCTTTTAACGACAGCGATGCATTCTACATTACCATTCCAATTTGTATCATTTTAACCCACAACCATATTGTAACGGTCAATAGTTTTGACAATGGTGCCATCAAAAAATTCCTGAACACATTCCAGAAACGCCATCCTGACAAGCGCAACCTGATGGTGCTTAAAATATTTGAAAAGGTGGTGACTACTTTCATGGATTACTTGAAAGAAATTAATCAACGCCGCAATCAACTGGAGCAAAAGCTCTACGATGCCAACCGTAACGAAGAACTTTTGGAACTGGTACGAATTCAAAAAAGCCTGGTGTATTTTGTAACTGCATTGCGCAGCAACGAACTGCTAATGATGAAGCTTGAAAGAACCAATTTTCTAAGCCTAACCGAAGAAGAACGCGAAATATTAAATGACCTTGTAGTAGATAACAGTCAGGCATTGGAAATGGCCAACATTTACACCGACATACTCACCAGTACCCTCGATGCATTTGCCAGCATTATTGCCAACAATCAAAACGAAGTACTAAAACGCCTGACTACACTTACACTGATTCTTACTGTACCTACACTCATAGCCAGTATATACGGCATGAACACACCTATTCCTTATAAAAACTCACCTTACACTTTTTGGATACCTGTTAGCATTGCATTCATAATTTTACTGGTAACTACGCTTAATTATTTTAAGCGTATCCGGAAAAAGCCGAGGTAATTTTTCCTGCAAATAATTATTTTTTGGAAACCATCAGTTGATCATTTTTCAACATTGTTGCTGCTTGCCCCGACAATTTTGCGGGGTCACTCCCTTCAAAGGCATACCATTATCAACTTTTTCTACCATTTACAAAAAATAAAAACAACCAACTTTGTGAATCATTGAGTCTTGTTGACTTTAAAGTTTTAAACTGTTGATAATTATCAAATATCCTTTTGTCAGTTTATTAATAATACAAATATTCAGTTGCCCCCGTTTATCAGGTTGTTCACTCCATATTTTCAACAATTCACACAACCTCTTTTATCCAAATTCACTTGTATCTGTTATGAATAAGGAAATTTTATTCTTAAAACCTTAACGACATTACAATGAAAAGCTTACTAAAAAAACTCGCAACCTTTTCTATTTTGTGTTTATTCTTTTTGACTTCTTGTAAAAAGGATACCATAAACAATGAAACATCTCCAATAGCAGGGGAAGAGCAAACCTTGAAGGCAGAAGCGGACAGAACTATTCAATCCCAGGAAAATTCTGTTGCTGCTTTTGAAAAAGAATTTGCAGAAATGATGAAGAATGTGCCATCAGAAAACAATCTTTCGGGGGGTCAAAAAAATATTGTTCAGATAGCATCAAGCTTGCCAATATTCAAGTCTTTGGTAGCTGCGGTGGTGAAAACAGACCTTGCCGGCACATTATCATCTGCTTCGCTAAATGCAACAGTATTTGCTCCTACGGACGGCGCCTTTGCAAAATTGCCTGCACCATTTAATAATGCAGCTAACATATCAGCCATATCTGACCCTGCGCAGATTGCCGCACTCAAAAATATATTGCTCTATCACGTTTTGGGTACCGAAGTAAAAAGAGGCCAAATTCAGTCTGGCAGAAGCAGTGCAACAACTTTAAAACCTGCGGGGGCTGGTAACGATAATACCATTTATTTGTCTAACAGCCTGGGTCTTCTGCTTGTAAATGGAAATTCCTTGGTATTACTTGCTAATGTTGATGCATCCAATGGTGTGATTCATGTTTTAGACAATGTACTCCTTCCTCCATCACAAAACATTGCGCAAATTGCAATTGGCAATCCTGCATTTTCAACGTTAGTTGCAGCATTGGTTAAAACAAATCTTGCAGGTGTATTTGCAGGAAATGGTGACTTTACAGTATTTGCCCCAACTAATCCGGCATTTGCAAAACTACCGGCACCTTTCAACAATGCGCAAAATATCGCAGCTATATCTTCCCCTGCACAAATTGCAGCATTGAGCAATATCTTAACCTATCATGTAACGTCGAGCAGATATTTTGCCTGGGATCTTGGAATTTTCAATCAAATAACTACATTGGCTGCAGCGCCAAACAATAAAGTGACAGGATTATTAGGCATTACCAATGCTTATGTAAAAGGAAAACAAAACCCATCATTTTCCCGTGCTAATCCTGCGAATATTTTAGCTACAAACGGAGTGGTTCATGTAATAGACCAAGTATTAATACCATAAGAAATAAACAAAAAACATTTATCAAAAGAGGAACATGTAAATGTGTTCCTCTCTTTGTTATATATACCATTTGATTTTAACTAATTTCTTAAATCTTAATTGCAATTTTTATTCTCATCCAACCTTCCTACTATCTTTACACTCATAACTCATAATTTTCAACTCATAATTCACTCCCCTTGTTCAACATCAGAGTTTACGGCATCATGATGGACGAAAACCGCCGTGTGCTTGTTTCCGACGAGTTTATGCCTAGTATTTATTAACAGTCAATTAGACAGGGGTTTAAAACCAGTTATCTGTAATATTTATTGGGAGACTCATTTGCAAGTCAATATAGGCCACAACAAGAAATTTTCATTTTCCCACTACATTTTCACTTAAATTTGTTTTACTAATTTTATCAAAATGAAAGTCTTAGTTGATATACCTGACAGTCAGGCTACGTTTGGTATGGAGGTGTTGAAAAGTTTGTCTTTTGTAAAAAAAGCTAAGCCATTTTCTTCTTCTGCAGCAACACTTTACAACGAACTAAAAGATGCCGCAAAAGAGGTTCGGCTACACAAAGAGGGCAAAATAAAATTGAAAACAGCCCAAGAACTTTTGAATGAGCTATAGCATTTTATCTACACAACGTTTTAGCAAAGAATTAAAGCGGTTAATAAAGAAATTCCCTTCGCTGAAAAATGAATTTTCGGCATTAATAGACAAATTAAACACAAACCCCGAAAGTGGTACATTCATCAGCAACAATTGCTATAAAATTCGATTATCAATACTTTCCAAAGGCAAAGGAAAGCGAGGGGGTGCAAGGGTTATAACGCATGTTTACCTGAAGGCTAAAACAATTTACTTACTAACTATTTATGATAAAAGTGAAAAGTCGGATCTAAAACCCAATGAACTAGTTCAGATTATTGAGAGCTTAGACTTATCTTAGAACTTTACAATTATTTATAAATTCTCAAAATGAATTCATCACCCAAATCCTATAAATAACTATTAAAAATTCCTCCACGTGTTCAACATAAGAGTTTACGGCATTATGATGGATGATAACAATCGTATCCTTGTATCAGACGAGTTTATCCGTGGCATGTATGTCACCAAGTTTCCCGGTGGAGGATTAGAATTGGGCGAAGGAACCCGTGACTGCCTGCGCCGTGAATTTAAAGAAGAAACTAATTTAGATGTAACCATCGGGAACCACATTTACACTACAGATTTTTACCAGATTTCAGCATTTAATAACAAGCATCAAATTATCAGCATTTATTATTTTGTTCATCCCAATGAACCATTTATTCTGGAAACCAAAACCAAACTATTTGACTTTGCCCCACATCAAACAGCCAATCCACAAGGTGAAGCAGAAGTTTTTCGTTGGGTAAATTGGGGGGATTTCGGAGAAGATTCTGTGACTTTACCTATAGATAAAATTGTGGCGAAAATGATCAAAAACTTATCCCACTAGTAATTAAGAGTCTTTTCAAAAAATCATTTGCCTCAAATTTTTCTCTGTGTCCTTCGTGAAATACTCCTGATTTTCTCTGTGGTTAACAAAACCAAAATGAACAGTTTCATTAAGTTAAAAGCACATATTAACATTTACATAAAATAAATATCGCATAAAGCCCAAGAATTTCCACCTAAATCAACCTCCCAAAAGTCGCATTTCTTGCATTCGGGTACTCAAATCTTACTTCTATCCCTTACCTTCGCGGCGATTTCAAAAAATTCTATTTACGTATGAGTGGTCAGTTAAAAGAAGTTCGTAACCGGATTAAAAGTGTACAAAGTACCCAACAAATTACTAAAGCCATGAAAATGGTGAGTGCGGCCAAACTACGCCGTGCACAGGATGCAATAACCCAAATGAGGCCTTATGCCCAAAAGTTGCAGGAAATGCTTAGTAATATTGTTAGTGGCAGCGAAGGCGAAATGGGCAGTTCTTTGGCTACAGACCGGGGCAATCAAAAAGTATTGCTGATTGTAATTACCAGCGATCGCGGATTGGCAGGGGGTTATAATGCCAACATCATTAAATTGGCTAAAGAAACCATTGCCACCCAATACGCCGACCAAAATAAAAAAGGCAATGTTACCATCTGGAATATTGGAAAAAAAGGTTACGAAAGCCTTAGCAAAAGCAATTATAAAACCAACGCAGATTTTAAAGATATTTTTCTAAATCTTCATTTTGAAACGGTACAGGCTGCAGCACAAGCTTCAGTAAAAGCATTTGAAAACAAAGAATTTGATGTCGTAGAACTTGTTTATAGCGAGTTTAAAAACGCCGCTTCGCAAATGTTTGTAGTGGAGCGTTTTTTACCAATTCCAAAAGTGGCTAAAAAAGCAGGCACTAAAAAAGCAGACTTCATTTTTGAACCTGCACGTGAACAATTGGTTGCCGAACTAATGCCTAAAATATTGAACACACAATTGTTTAAAGCCGTTTTAGATGCACATGCAAGTGAACATGGTGCCCGTATGACCGCTATGGATAAGGCAAGCGAAAACGCCAACGAACTTTTAAAATCACTCAAAATATCTTATAACCGTGCCCGTCAGGCAGCCATCACTACCGAGCTTACAGAGATAGTAAGTGGTGCAGCGGCACTTAATGGCTAGTAACAATTAGCTAATTAGCCACTGTGATAATTTGATAATGATTTAAATTATCAAATTATCACATTATCAAAATTATCACATTAGAAAATGGATCTTTCCCAAATAATACCACACATAGAAGCATTGGTTTTTGCCAGTGATAAGCCGCTTACAGCTTTGGATATTGTTGAGCTTATTAATACTGCTTTTGGTTTTATGGAAGAACGGATTTCGTTGGATCAGGTAGAAGCTGCTTTGAGTGGCATACAGGAAAAATACAATGCTGAATTTTATCCTTTTACAGTTAAGGTAAGTGGTGGTGGTTACCAGTTTTTGACCAAAAAAGAATTTCACCAAACCGTATCGCAACTCAATGGCGATAAATTTTTGAAAAGGTTGTCTAATGCTGCTTTGGAAACACTTGCCATTATTGCTTACAAGCAACCAATTACCAAAGGTGAAGTGGAAGCGATTAGAGGAGTCAATAGCGATTATTCAGTACAGAAATTACTTGAGAAAGAACTTATAATAATAACCGGAAGAAACGAAGATTTGCCCGGTAAACCATTGGTCTATGCTACATCCAAATCCTTTATGGATTATTTTGGCATAAACTCAACAGATGATTTGCCAAAAATAAAGGAAGTACTTGCAGAACAAACCATACAAGGCACACTTATTAATGATGCAATAAATGCCCATGGGGAAGAAGATATTGATAATGAAAGTATATTGGTTGTTGCAGACAATGGCGAATTAAAAGTTCAAC
>JANPGE010000157.1:0-8045 GCA_031423805.1 Segetibacter sp.
TTTCTTTTATCAATTATTAACAGATTGAAAGTTGTTTAATACACAGGCAATTTTTATATTTGGTCTATCGTTTATTAATCATTAAAAACAAAAAAACAGTATGAAAAAAATAATCACATTGGCAGTTGCCGCTTTCTTGATTACAGGTGCAGCATTTGCAGGCGAAGGTAAAAATTGTGGAAGCCATAAAGGTTGCTGCAAAAAAGGTGCAAAAGAAATGACTAAAAAAGCTGAAAAGCCTGCACCAACTGCAGAAGTTAAGAAAGCATAGTAGCTTCTAAAAATATTAAAGCCTGTACTGTAAAAAGTGCAGGCTTTTTTATTTGGTTTCACACAACGAGACAACGATTACAAAGGACAAAGGTTTTTTCTTTGTGTTTCTTAGCACCTGGGTGTTTTAGTGGTTTAAATGTTTTGTAATGAAATAATTGCTCCGCTATGGCTGCTTGCTACAGCACTTTCTATGATTTGCATAACTGCAATACCATCATCTGCTGAAACAGGCATTGGTTTATTTTCTGTTAGGGATTGGAATAAAGCCTCATAAAAATCAAAATAATTACCGGGTAGTGTTTCAATAGTTGTCCTGATTACTTCGCCATGTTTTTCTGTATGCAACAGACCGTTATCCTTATCAAAACCCCAATTGGTTTCACCGGGATTTTTTCCGGCAGTTAAATCTGTTTCCTGAACATCGCTACGGGTTTTGATAAATGAACCTTTGGCACCATGAAATATATATGCCGGCAAGGGTTCTCTAACCAAATAGCCTGCCTTAAGCCTAACCCTATTGTTGGGGTAATACAATACAATATCAAACCAATCATCTATCAAAGAATTTTTTCTGGTAATACGGATGTCGGCAAATAATTTGTCAGGCCATCCAAATAGAACCAAAGCCTGATCTATGATGTGTGGTCCAAGATCTTTTAATGCACCGTTGCCAGATGTGGGTAGTTCCTTGTGTGGTTTTGTGCTTAAGGCCGGTTTGCATCTGTCAAAGTGAATTTCAGCTTCATTGATTGCACCTAACCATCCTTCATTAAGAATTTTTTTGACAGTCTTAAAATCGCTGTCCCATCTGCGGTTATGAAATACTGCAATTTTTTTATTTTGCCCTTCGGCAATGGATTTTAGTTCAACTGCTTCTGCAACAGTTGTGGTAAATGCCTTTTCGACAACAATATTTTTTCCGGCAACCAAGGTCTTTTTTGCAAATTCGAAATGGGTGTCAATGGGAGTATTTACAATAACTAAGTCAATAGTATTATCAGTCAGTATTTCTTCTAAAGTATCATAAGATTTTACATTTGGATAAGTTTCCTGTATCAGTTTTTTACTTCTTTCCCAACAACCCACTAACTCAAAACCCGAATGAAGACTAAGAAAAGGAGCATGAAATACTTTGCCTGACATACCGTACGAAAGGAGCGCAGTTTTGATTTGAGACATTTTACTATTATTCTATTTTGATTATTAGTTCGTTTTTAATTCAAAAACTTCCTTTTCATAAGAATAACTCTAAGCTTTACACTATCATAAGCTATTCCTGAAAGTAATGTAGTGCCTGCAATTAATAACACATAAAGACCTAACGAAGTGTAAAATACACCTCCGATTATTCCACCCAGAAAAAAGAAACAAATAATGGTTAAACGCAATTTTATTGATGAAAATAATTTGTTCTTTTGTTCTTTTTGTTTGTAAAAAAACAACTGTGATATTTCAATGCCAAGATCGGTAAATAGTCCTGTTAAATGTGTAGTTCGTACTGTTGCATTGGATATTGTGGTTACCAAAGAGTTTTGCAAACCCATTGCAAACAATAAGCAAAATGCCAGTAAATCCGGATTTTTTGAAATTAAGTCTTTCCCGAAAATTGCAACACTGAATAGTATTATGCTCTCTATTATGGTAGGGATTATATAAACATAAGCATCATTTTTTCTGGAAATATATTCAACCAGAAAGTTGGAAATAAATGATCCCAAAAAAAAGAAAAATATGTAAAGAAAGTAAACGAATCCTTGCCAAAAATTGAGCTTAAATATTTCATCAACAAAGAAAGCAAAGTGCCCGGTAACGTTTGTTGTCAAACGTTGAACGGCTAAAAATCCTGCAACATTAACAATGCCTGCAACAAATGATAGTAAAGAAGCAATGCTAAGATTATGCTGCAATGTCCTTCTTTCGCCTTTGTGTCTAAACATATATTTTTGTATAGATAGCAGCTCTTAAATCAGCAAACAAATTTTGAAATATTTATTTTCTATTAAAATGTTTTGAGGTTAAAAAATTTCCTCTAATTCTTTTAAATGATAGATAGTGTGAGTAGGCTTTATCGTAGTTGTTTCATTGATATGGTTTACAAAAACGGTAGCCAACCCTGCATTCATTCCACCTGCAATATCTGCATCCAGGTTGTCACCTATCATTATGCTTTCGTTACAACTACTCCCGGCACGGTCAATGGCAAAATCAAATATTTCTTTGTGCGGTTTAAGGCTACAGGCTATTTCGCTTGTAATTACGTGAGTGAAATATTTATCAATTGCAGCATTCTCCAGTTTGGCCCATTGTATTTTTTCAAAACCATTGGTTATCAGATGAAGTTTGTATTGTTTGTTGATCAGATATTCCAAAATCTCAACCGTATGAGGAAACAAAGCTTTTTTATGTGGCAGTATTGCAAGATAGGCTTCACTTAATTTTTTTGCCAGTTTTTCATTGCCAATTTTAAATTCCAGTAAGGTGTTGGACATTCGTTTCCACTTCAACTCATCTTGTCTGATTAAACCATGATTGTACCGGTGCCATAACCGTTTGTTGTGGTCGTGATAATGATTGTAAAAAAGCTCAAAATCAGGGGTGACAGTTGCTGCAAGTTCGTGGCTTAAATATATCTCATGCAGGGTTTCTTTTGAATTGGTTTCAAAATCCCACAGCGTGTGGTCAAGGTCAAAAAAAATATGCGGATAAACCATTTTCTGTTGTTTCGTGTTGCGTTTTAGTAGTTTTGTCTGCAAGCTACTTTTAAATTTATAAAAAATGAACGTTGTTATTTCAGGTGCTACCAAAGGAATTGGCCGGGCTACAGCTCAGGCATTTGCCGAAGGCGGATATAATATAATTGCTGTATCCCGCACTGCAAAAGACCTGAACGAGATGCAGGCAGAATTTATTGCCCGTTATCCCGCAATCACTTTTTATGCACATGCAGTTGATATTGCCAAAGAAAATGAGATAAAAGCATTTTCAGATTGGTTAAACTCCCGGGCAATAGTTCCCGATATTTTGGTCAATAACGCAGGTCAGTTTATTGGCGGTAGTATATACAACGAAGCGGAAGGTGTGTTACAAAAAATGATGGAAGTAAATCTTTATGGGGCCTACAATCTTACCCGATTGGTTTTGCCGGATATGATGGCGAGAAGGTCGGGACATATTTTCAACATTTGTTCTATCACTGCATTGCAAGGAATTGACAAGGTGGGTTCTTATGGTATCAGCAAGTTTGCATTACTCGGGTTTTCTAAAAATCTACGGGAAGAGATGAAGCCATTTGGAATTAAAGTTACTGCAGTAAGTCCCGGTGCAACTATAAGTGCAAGTTGGGAAGGTACGGGTGTTGACCCCAACAGAATTATGGAAGAAAAGGATGTAGCAACTATGATTTTTGCTGCAAGCCAACTATCTCATAAAGCGGTGGTGGAGGATATTGTAATGCGGCCGCAATTGGGGGATTTGTAATTGTAATATAAATAAATTTCATAAAAATAATTCTACTTTAAGCAAATGACCAACCGCCAGTTATTTCTGCAACATGTAGCACAGACTTCACCATTTCCTATTGGATTGGAAATAGCAAAAGCTTCGGGCATACACATGTGGGATATTAACGGAAAATCTTACATAGACCTCATTTCGGGTTTTAGTGTTTGTAACATTGGCCATAGCAATGCTGCGGTAATACAGGCTGTTAAAGATCAGGTGGACAAATACATGCACCTGATAGTTTATGGTGAATTTATAGAGGCGCCACAGGTGGCTTATGCAAAATTGCTGACCGATCATCTGCCTGCTACACTCAACTCGGTTTACTTTACCAACAGCGGCGCAGAAGCTACAGAGGGGGCTATGAAGTTAGGCAAACGTGTTACAGGACGTACCAAAATAATTGCCTGTAACAAGGCGTATCATGGCAGCACACAAGGCGCATTAAGCATTATGGGAGATGAATATTGGCGCAATGCATTTCGTCCGCTCCTTCCTGATGTGTATCATTTTGACTACAATAGCGACGAGCTGATAAACAGCATAGACAGGCAAACTGCATGTGTGGTTATAGAAACAGTGCAGGCCGAAAGTGGGATTAATAAACCTGACAATAATTGGCTGATTGCGCTTCGCAAAAAATGTGATGAGTATTGTGTTTTGCTGGTATTTGACGAAATACAGGCAGGCTTTGGCCGCACCGGCAGTTTGTGGGCTTTTGCGCAGTATAATGTTATTCCCGATGTATTGCTATTGGGAAAAGCATTGGGCGGTGGTATGCCGCTTGGCGCTTTCATAGCTGATGTACGGTTAATGAATACATTGACAAGCAATCCTGTGCTGGGACATATAACTACATTTGGAGGTCACCCGGTTAGTTGTGCTGCCGGAATGGCTGCAATGAATGAACTGCTGCGCAACAAATGGATTGATGAAGTTTTTTCAAAAGAGGAATTGTTTCACCAACGATTAAAGCATTCCAAAATAAAAGCAATCAGATCTGCGGGTTTGTGGATGGCATTGGAGTTTGAAAGTTTTGAAACTTGTAAAACTGTTATAGACCGCTGCATAGAAAAAGGGATAGTGACTGATTGGTTTTTGTTTGCCCCTAATTGTTTGCGAATGGCACCACCGCTAATTATTACTATTGAAGAGATAGAAATGGTGTGTAGGGTGATATTGGAGAGTATGGAATAGCTAATTTGATGGGAAACGGGAGGGTATTATTAGTGATATGCTATGCTGTTTTCGGGGGATACAACTGCATCATTGTACGTTACAAAACAAGGAGAAAACTTATTAAAACAATGACCAGGTTTTTGTTTACAGATGCCTATAAAGTTTTATTGACTTTGAAAAAGAATTAGCTGAAAAATAGAAAAACCTCAACCGGACATCCATTTAACTAAATGCCCGAGCACCAAAATATAGAATACAAACAAAGCTGGCACGATGATTACCTGAAATGGGTTTGTGGTTTTGTAAAAGAGATTGGAAGAAGAAGCCTGAAACAATTTGACCTATTAATGAATTTTTATAGCTTGAAAAAAAATAGAAAAATAGATGCTGAATAAAAAACTTCAGATACGAAACAGCACTGCCGAGTTTTTAATTTTTACTTCGCAAGCAGGCGAAAACACCATTGAGGTAATGGTGCAGGATGAAACGGTATGGCTTACCCAAAAAATGATTGCGGCTCTTTTTGAAGTAGAAGTAAACACCATCAATTATCATCTTAAAGAAATTTACAAAAGTAGCGAATTGCAGGAAGTGGCAACTATTCGAAATTTTCGAATAGTTCAAACCGAAGGTAAAAGGGAAGTGAGTCGTGATGTGGAATTCTATAATCTGGATGTAATTATTTCAGTTGGTTACCGTGTTAATTCGCAGCGGGCCACACAGTTCAGGCAGTGGGCTACTTCTGTGTTAAGAGATTTTGCCATTCGTGGTTATGTACTTGACAAAGAAAGATTGAAGAACGGAGCATTTTTAAGCAAGACATATTTCGATGATTTACTTGCTGAAATAAGGGAGATACGGGCAAGCGAACGGAATTTTTATCAAAAGATAACCGACATCTATGCAACGGCAATGGATTATAAAGCGGATGATGCTGTTACTGAAACTTTTTTTGCATCGGTTCAAAATAAATTACATTTTGCTATTCACGGACATACGGCAGCAGAGTTGATTGTAAGCCCTGCAAACAGTAAGAAAGAACGGATGGGTTTAACTACCTGGAAAAATGCACCGTCAGGTAAAATCATAAAAACCGATGTGGTGGTAGCTAAAAATTATCTTAACGAAAAAGAAATAAAGGGCCTCGACCGTTTTGTAACCATGTACCTGGACTATGCAGAAACCCAGGCAGAGCGAAACATACCAATGACTATGAAAGACTGGGCTGGTAAACTGATTGCTTTTTTGCAGTTTAACGAAAAAGATATCTTGGACAATGCCGGAAAAGTAACCCAAGCCATTGCAAAAGCATTTGCTGAAAGTGAATTTTAAGAATACCGCATTGTGCAGGACAAGCTATTTGAAAGTGATTTTGACAGGGCAATAAAAAAAATAGTCACTCCAAAAAATAAAAAATAAAAAAGGTAAAAGGATAACTCTAGGATATGGCACCTAATCCTTCAAGTTAATCAAACATAACAGTGGCAAATTTTTAATTACAGAAATTCAAGAAGTGTTGCTTAATGCATATTAGAGTTCAGGTTAAAAAGGTGAGATTTTTAAGAATCGGGAAGAAACTAATAAAAGTTAATTGAAAATTACTAATGATATTTTTTTGTTTAAGATAATACCAGATTAGGAATAAGCAAACTCCTAATAAATCCTTATAATCTGCGTCATCTGCGTTCCGGATTGCATCTTTTCCCTCAAAATTTGTAGTTTTCAAAAAATAGTTTTGAATGTTGAATTTTCTAAAAGGGTTTGTCTATGCTTTCAATGGGTTAATCGCATTTTTTACAAGTGAACGTAATGGGCGAATTCAGTTGATTGTAGCTATTGTTGTAGTTATTTGTGGATGGTGGTTTCGTTTGTCAAAAACTGAATGGATAAGCATATTGGCCTGCATTGCTGCAGTGCTCTCTTTGGAAATGATAAACAGTGCAATAGAGAAACTTTGCAACCTTGTTCAACCCACTTATCACCCGGTAATTAAAACCATAAAAGATATTTCTGCCGGTGCTGTGCTTTGGGTTTCTATCATAAGTGCAATTATTGGGGGAATTATTTTTTTACCAAAAATTTCTAACTTGTTATGACAAACAAATGGTCAAAAGTTGAGCGGATGTTAGTTGTCTCTCTTGCATTTACTGTAACACTGATTGTGTTCAGAATCATCACTACGGGAAAGGTTACATTTCTATATTTCACGTGGAATTTATTTCTTGCTGCACTTCCACTATTGTTGAGCAGATTGCTTATTTATTTTCATAAAATAACTCCTAAAGTATGGGTTATATTAGGTGCATGGCTGTTGGTATTGCCCAACGCCCCCTATCTGATTACAGACATTATCCATTTTACCGAAAGACCACCGGTGAGTAAGTGGTTTGACCTGTTATTGGTAACATCTGCCGCATGGAACGGCTTGATACTTGGAGTGGTTTCATTATTGCAGGTAGAACAGTTTTTACAAAAACACCTGACCGCATGGAAGCTAAACGTGCTAATGTTTTGCACCATCTTTATCTGTTCGTATGGGATATACCTGGGCCGGTTTCTACGCTACAATAGTTGGGATGTAGTTACCGACCCGTCAGATTTGTTGCATCAAATAGGGGGACAAATGTTAAGGCCTCAACAGCATTTTAATACATGGGCATTTACACTATTGTTTGGGGCTATGTTTTGGATTTTTTATTACACTATCAGGCAACTACCATATATTTTAAAACCGGTAAGTTTGGGTAAAGAATAATACCCCTAACAAAAACCACAAACATTTTCTTTTCTTTGCTGCATGAAGCTGTTCTTTATCCGCATTACCAAGTCGCTTTTTATAAAGCTGCAATTGCACCGCATATTTGGGTTGTTCACAGGTTTTCTTTCTAATCTTTTATACCTGACACGCCTAAGCAAATGGGCTCATGAAAACGGCAAAGTAGAGTACAACGACTTTTTAAGCAAATGGGACTATACCAAGCGCTATCCTATGTACCAATGGGTCATAGACAAAGAAGGTCTCACACAGCCGATCAACTATCTTGAGTTTGGCGTAGCAGCAGGTTATTCTTTTGATTGGTTCATGACCAAAA
>JANPGE010000158.1:0-28637 GCA_031423805.1 Segetibacter sp.
ACGTCCTTTGTTCATTATCAATGGTTTGTACAAAGAACGAACAGAATTATTTTCAAATCAACGCCGACTTAAAAACGGCGCAAACATAGAACTGTCAAGTGTTTCAAAGAACTATTTTATAAAACAACGCAACGCTAGTGATTCAACAATTTTAATTGAATAATGGCTTTTCGGAAAATTGTGCTATGTTTTTTAGAAGTTGTTTTTTTATTTGAATTAATATTTGAGATTAAAAATTGGGTGCCTGCTAACCAGACAAGGCACCCATTCAAACTATCAACCCCCATAAGCATTTTTAATTTAATCGGCACCATCTGTTTTAGCACGTAAAACTGCATAATGACCTATTTTCTTTCCTGCTTCAATTCCTTTTTCACAATCGCTGCGATAATGTATGCCTCCATACATTCTACTAACAGATGCATCAGCCGCCATACTATTATATGCTGCAGCTTTTTCAGGAATTATATATCCTAATATTTCTGCAGCAGCACCACTAAAAGTGGAGTGACCAGATATGTAAGATGGAAAGTTGGGCAATCCGGTAACCGTTTTAATTGCAGGATTTACCTGTGAAGGTCTGGGAGTAAAATATTGGTATTTAGTACCCCAACAAATTATTACTGCATCCATCATAGATATATTGAGTAGTGCCATGTTTCTGGCCCACCTTAACTCGCTATATTTCTTTTGTATAAAGTCATCAGCAGCTATTGCATTCCAATGTCCCGGTGGGGTGTATGTACCTGCCCCATCTGCCCAGTAATGAACCAATTGTATTTGATCTCTAGTAAGATTTCTAGTCATATTCAAAATCTCGTTTGTTTCATTTGCAAACTGTGTGCTACCTGTAGAAGGTGGTGCAACAGGATGAAGGCTTACCGCAGTAGCTGAATCAAAAAGAAATGACTTTACATTTCCAAAAAAACACAGCATTGGCGGACGTTTTGGAGATTCCTGACTAATCCATGGGGTTTCGCCACGAGCAGCACAATCTGATTCTAATTTGGCCCAATCAGTTGGTGTTCCTACTGCTTTACCTGCATTGTCTGTTCTGCCACGTGAAACAAAAACTTTTGCTACTGCCCTACCCAAGGCCTCACCTGCATCAATATCGCTTCTTACATTTGTGCCTGCAAGCAATCTTGCATACTCTGCTTCTGCTGCTTTTTGTTCTATAAATCCTATTTCTGTAGGGAAGAATAGTTTCATCATTTCTGCTGTAACACCAGCCAATACTGCCTCTTCTGAAGGGTAAGAAGGCAAAGTACTTTTAGGGAGTAATGAATTGATGGATGCATCGTTAACATAGGGAGCTGCCCTATTATATAATTTTTTATAGTGCCATGCTGCTACCAAAGCATCGTATTGTGCCGCTGCTATATAGGCATAAGCACGGGCTGCATAGGGTGGATTTGCAAATGGAAAAAGTGGGTACGCAAACGGGTTTGCTGCACTGGGTGCAGGATAACTTCCATCAGGGTTTTGATAAGGTGGTAGATTATATTTTGCTACAAGTTCCCGCATTATTTCATTCCATCTAAGAACAGAACCGGCTCCCCAATAATTTACTATTTCTCTTTGCTGACTTGTAAGGTTTGCCTGAAGGCTTTTTATTTCATTAAGCTCTCCTGTATAAAATGGAGTGTTTATGGCACCCGGTGTTGCTACCAAAAAAGTATCAGGTCTTGTAAGCAAAATGGTTTTCCATGTACCGCCATTACTGTCTGTATTAGCAGGATCAAGCGCTGAAATATTATCTGTTCGTCCATTGATTTCTTTTGAACAACTATAAAAAATAATTGAGCTACTAGTTAAAAGAAAAATGATAAGGTAAAAGCGTTTCATATTGTACTATGTTTCTAAAATGATTAACCAATTATTTATTTGATGTTCTTCTTTTTCCACTTACTGAACTTGATATTGATTTTTTTGAAAAATCCAGGATGTAAAAAATGCCACCATAATATCCCGTTGACTGTCCTACGTTTCTCCCGGTAAGTGTTGTGCTTCCTCCCCCAACAATAGACAGTGCAGGTAACTTGTGTAGTGTGTATTTAATATTAATTCCGGCAGAACTCATATTCATTTGATTGCTTGGAAATGGCATATCGTTTTTACGGATATCAAATCCATCTTGTGTAATCATGTTGTTGTAAATAGCCTCTGCAATTAGAAAAGTGCTTCTATACCCCGTTCTTATGTTGTAAGAAATTACATCAGGCATTTTTACTTCGTTGGTTAAATGTATTTGTGTGGTATAATAAGCTGTTCTGTCTATATTAATATTATTACGGTAGTTATAAGTTCCCGAAGCTGTTAAAAAGAAACGGCCTTTTTGATAATCAGCCATAACCCTACCCGTTAAAATCCTGCTGTGTAAGCCTATTGATAATGGAAGAAAATCTGCTACATAATTACTAACAGGTAAAGAAATTCCACCAATTGCATACAATGAAAAGGTGCCTTTAAGAAAATTTTTCTCAATAGGCATATACTTTGCAAACAATGATAAATCCTGTAACCCTTTCATGCCTGTTAGCGTACCTGCACTCGCTTTAGTTTGTATATATGGCAGGCCAAACAACAAATTCAAATTACCTGATACACCATAGTTACCCATTAAAGCTATTGACTGTGTGCTTACAGTACCAATGTTTGCATTGTCTCTTTTATAGTTGCCTTCCCAATAGTTTTTCCAGCTACTATGGTTATACATTATTCCACTACATAGGTTTTTTTTATCCATCATTATAGCATCCATATCAGTTTGGGCTATCAATGATTTATTGCTAATAAAAAAAAGCAAAACAATTATTACTTTATTATAGCGCTTCATTCTGTTCATCTTTTTGAAAAATTAGAAATTGTAATTTGATAATTTAATTAGTGTGTTTCATTTTTTTATGTAACCGATAAGCATAAGTCAGATTAATAGAATAATCTGCAAAAGCAGCATCACCCTGTACATGTGTTCTTAGCGAAGGATTAGAAATTTTTGCATTTACCATATTTTCTTTTGCAATATCGGCAGCACTTTGTATCCGGTTTTTTACAAAGTTGTAGGGAACAAACAGGCTTATTGTGTGCATTCCGTTGCGATAAGAGACCCCGGATTCAACTGCTATTACATAACCCGGTCGACGATAGGCAACCTGTCCACCAAAAGCATCATAAGCAGGGATACCTTCAAACCTGCCGGCCAATGAGAGGGTCAATCTTTTAGCTTTATCAACTGCTCCCATAAATCCGACTCTTACAAAATACTGATCAGGACATGCATAAACATTATACCCAGCTAAGCCAGAATCAGGAGCAGATTTAAAAGTGCCATTCGACTCTTTTGGATTAAAAAGATAATATCCGTTTGCAAAGCCATACAGGTTTTTGTATATCTTTTGAAACCCCTGCAATTCAACACTAATACCTATTCCTCCATCGCCGGGTTGTATAGCCTGATCCATAATAGCATATCGTTTAGTGCCATTTGATTGTGGAGCAATATCAGCTTTAGAATGGCTGCCTGTATTTAGTTTTACTCCTACTCCTAACATAATATTTCCCTTCATTGCCTTATCAGGATTCCATAACCAATAGTTGCCACCTATACGTATATCTCCTAATCCCCTTGCAAAGACACTATAACGAAATGTATCTTTTACAGGTAACGTTTGTCTTAATACCTGCGAACGTTCGTTACTTACCCATGGTAAACTAACGTTTAGTTGAAATCTGTTTGTAACACCATAAGAAAAATTAAAATCAATTGCATGAGAATAAATATTGACTGCATTTCCTCTGTCTATACCATCTAACCCAATTCCACCACCTGTATTTTGTCTTTGTTTTTGTTCTTCGGTACCAATGAAATGGCGCCACGAATGAAAATATCTATAGCTTGTACCTATTTGCATATCTCCTTTTGAAAGATTGTATGAATCACCATTTGATGAACACATAGTGTTGAGCCCTCCCATTTGTCTGACTGCTACACATCCTTGAGCGTTCAAAAAATTATTGAACCCATTAATGAAGATTATTAATATTATTATTCTGGTTATTTTCACCTTATTTATTTAATTGTTCTGTTTATTTTTTTTCGATTTTTTTGAAAATTCAAAGGAATTGTCATTTTTTCATTTTCAATTTTGTCACAACAAGATTTCCTACTTTCTGACCATACTCGGTACTTACAATACATGATGGATGAAAGTGAATACCTCCATAAAACCTTGCCCAATTGTTTTCATCAGCTGCTTGTTTGAATGAAGTGAAAGAACGAGGTTTGATACCAAATTCATTCTCTGTAGTATCAGTATATTTAAAATTTTCACCAAAAACACTGGTAAGGGCTTCAGCCGCAGACGATGAACAGGTAGAATGCCCACAGGTATATTCAGGAAAAGGTGGCGTTTGTAAATAGGGTTGCCAATCTGCATCAAGATATTTGTTTATTGCAGTTTCGGGACGCAAGGTGTTGTACTTATATTTTGCATTCCAACATTGAATAAAAGCTTCAAATAGTGCTATACTTGTTTTTGCATAAGCATATACCGTAGTTGGAAAATCAGCTTTTGCAGTTTTAGCTGCAATGCCCACCACACTCATCCAATGTCCGGGAGGGGAAAACTTTTTAGTACCAAACATAAGGTGACCTGATACATTTAGTTTAAAGGGGTTATCATCCCAAAATTCTGCAATATGCTTTTGTTCATCTGTCAAATTTTCTACCGCACGTTTTACTGCCAATACTTGTTGGCAATAAGGACTGCTAGTATCTTTCATATTAAATTTAAGCGGAGCAGGAGGAACAAATTGGTTTGCACTGTCCATTACCAAAGGGCGTATTTTATTCCATTGCGGTTCCATGGCTGAGGTGTAAGCAGGAGGAGTAGGTATCCATCTACCTTCTTCATTAGTTACGGTATATCTTTCTGCACTGCGGGTTTGGGCATAATTGTCTTTTTTTGACCATCTTAGAATAGCTGCAGAAACACTATCAGCGAATTCAATTGAGTTTGTGTACATATCACTACCCATACCATGGTCTTTAGCCATTTGTTTTAATGAATCAACATATTCTTTCATACTCCCTTCGGGAAATGTAACAGTTTCTCCAAGTTTGCAAAAAGCAAGCAGTGCAGCAAAATCAAAATTAATTTGCTTACCTGCAATAGGTTTAGGCACTTCTTTCAACCCATTAAGAGAACCTGCTAATGAATGATACCTGGTTGAATTGCCTGCTGCCATAACTTCATAAGCCGCAACATTAGCATATAAATAATTTCTGCTGGCAACTATTGGGCTAAAATTATTGCCCATTACAACAGTATTTAACTGATGAACTGTACTTGCATACAACAAAGGATTACTGAAAATTTTGTCGTAATCTTTTTTAGTGTTACATGCAATAATACCTGCAAATGCAACAAGGCTTAAAAGCCATTTAAACTTCATAAATAATAATTAAAAGGTAGGAAACTCTGTTTCCAATAGGGGTTGAAAAAATAATCAATATGCTAAATAATAATTCAGCATGAATATTTTGTAATTCTTAAGGGTTAGAACTACTAAATAAAATCAGGAGGTTGCCCATTAAATTTTGAGAAAGGGCTTAGTACAACATTTTCATTTGTAGAATGATATATTGACTTAATAGTATAGAAAGTCAGATTTGATTGAAAAGAAAAAATAGCATTATCAAAATCGCTGATGCTATTTTTTATTGTTGTATTCTTATGATTATGTTGCTTACTTTCCTGTTGATTGAGGTCATTAGAATTTTTAAAGAAATCACTCTTAGCCACTTCAAGTGTAGACTTAATACTATTGTTTATACACTTTAGGTAAAGGGTATCATTTCCAACTTTTCTTTTTACGTATTTATAAAAAGTTCCTTTATATTCAACTTCCCCATCGCATCTTTCATAAGATGAAGTTGCATTTTGATATGCTAAGTTTAAAGGAATTTTCAATTCGATCAATTGCGATTCATCATAGAAGTTTTTATCAAAGGATGCCTCTAAAATTACGTCATTACGATCCTGCATATAGTTAACCATCAACCGGTAACCAAACCAATTAAAGCTAAGTAAACAAAGCAATATAAAAGATGTAATTTTTTTCACAACTATAATAAAAATCGAATGCAATATACATTAAGAAATGAAATTGGGGTTTTGAAATTAAAACTAAATAAGAAGTTATTTCAATTTCAATTGAAATCCAAGACCAATTAAACTCTTAAGTTGCAGGCCTGCACTTGTACCATCTTTACCAAATAATCTAACATCATCGTCATAGATAAGGTCAAGTCCATAACTTGCTGTAAAAGACCTGCTTATTTTAAATGAAAAATAATTGGTAATGTATATATCTATATTTCCGGGTTGTTTTTTATAGTTACTAAAAAGGTCCATACGGCCTCTGTAAGAAATATTTTTATTAATTGTTTTAACCCAGTTCATTGTTGAAAAAGCCCCTATTTCATTTATATAACTTTTACCCGCAGGTACACCATAAAGTCCCATAGCAGCTAATTTTTTATTTGCGACTATAATATATCGGGTTGAAATTGGCGATACAAACAAACTTACATTTGAAGAAGGCTTAAAATCAATACCGGCAGATACCAATAAATAAGCGGGTGATAAAAAGGTTGAGGTTAAAGTACTTTCAGTTTCATCAAAAGAGTATCCATCAAACAATTGAGACCTTAAATTGGTTAATCCTGTTAAATACCATTTGCCATTAAAATTGTAACCATATTTGCTTAAAAAATCAAACCGATCGTCGTTTTTTCTACTGCCGATACTGCTACTTTGAAGATATCCAAAATTAAAATCGAATGTATTGTCCCAATTAGATTTTCCTTTCTTATAAAATAAAAAATAATTGAGATAAACATTAAGTGCCATCGAGAATTTATCGCCCCCTGAAGCCCAATTTTTTAAAGTTCCCTGTGTACCATTTAAATTTATATTTCCTCCCTTAAACCAAGCCTTATTTAAGGTATCCGGCACATCTTTTTGTATTGATCGTCTTGCCTCTGATTGTATATTTTTAATGGTAGCATCCTGAGCATGTAACACTGAAATATTAAGCAATAAACATAAAAATATTATCTTTTGCATAAAGGTAGGGTTGAGAATATAAGAGCAAAATAAACAATCAAATTCTTTTTACAAACTCTTTCCCCATTTATATATCGAATCTTATTAACCTAATGGATATGTAATTTGCAATATGACTCCTAACCAGTATTTTTGCACCGCATAAAATAATTTTAGTTTAGAAAGCCTTAAACCGGTAAATAATTTGTTTATCATTTAATCTATTAGAAGTTTTTTAAACTAGTAAATAAACAACCATTATAATAATATTTATGGCTTACGACGTAATTGTATTGGGCAGTGGCCCGGGTGGATATCCTGCTGCTATCAGAGCATCTCAATTGGGTTTAAAAGTTGCTATCATTGAGAAAGAAAGTTTAGGAGGTGTATGTCTTAATTGGGGTTGTATTCCTACCAAGGCATTATTAAAAAGCGCACAGGTGTATGAATATGCTAAACACGCATCGGCATACGGAATAAATGTAAGTGGGGCGCAGCATGATTTTGATGCAGTTATTAAGCGTAGTCGCGGTGTGGCAGACAAAATGAGTAAGGGGATTCAATTCCTTATGAAAAAAAATAAGATAGATGTAATTATGGGTTTTGGTAAACTTCTATCACCCGGCAAATTAGAAGTAACTGCACCGGATGGAACTAAGCAAATAGTTGAAGCCAAGCATATTATTATAGCAACAGGCAGCCGTGCAAGACAATTACCTAATTTACCTATAGACGGTAAAAATGTTATTGGTTACCGAGAGGCTATGTCATTGGCATCGCAACCTAAAACTATGATTGTAGTTGGTAGCGGTGCTATAGGTGTAGAGTTTGCCTACTTTTACAATAGCATGGGCACTAAAGTTACTATTGTAGAATTTTTACCAAGAATAGTACCTGTAGAAGATGAAGAAATAAGCAAAGAATTAGAGAAGCAGTACAAAAAACAGGGTATTACAATTATGACCAATGCTACTGTTGAATCTGTAGAATCTACAGGCACAGGGGTTAAGGCAAAAGTAAAAACCGAATCAGGCGAGCAAATTTTAGAGGCTGATATTGTATTAAGCGCTGTAGGTATTGCCGCTAATATAGAAAATATAGGACTTGAAACTTTAGGTATAACAACAGACAAAGGAAAAATAGTTGTAAATAAATATGGTCAGACTAATGTGCCCGGAGTATACGCTATTGGCGATTGTTCACCGGGTCAGGCTTTGGCACACGTAGCTGGAAAAGAAGGAATTAATGTTGCTGAATTTATTGCTTACAACGAAAAGAAACATCACCATTTACCCGAAGGTATTGATTATAACAACGTACCGGGTTGCACTTATTGCACACCTGAGATTGCTAGCATTGGCTTTACAGAAAAGGCTGCTAAAGAAGCAGGTTATGAAGTAAAAATTGGAAAATTTCCATTTATGGCTAGTGGCAAAGCAAGTGCAGCCGGTGCTACTGAAGGATTTGTAAAAGTAATTTTTGATGCAAAATATGGTGAATTTCTTGGCGCTCACATGATTGGTACTAATGTAACCGAAATGATTGCAGAAGTTTCTGTTGCACGTAAATTAGAAACTACTGCACATGAAATATTAAATGCCATTCACCCACACCCCACTATGAGTGAGGCCTTAAAAGAGGCTACAGCCATGGCTTATGGTGAAGCAACGGATATTTAATATCTGATGGTGAACTTCAAAACATTCATAAATACTAAGGGCTGCAAAAATGCAGCCCTTAGTATTTATATTATCGTTCAACTATTATTTTCCTCCCCACGCTACATCGCAAAGTAGCATAGGCGCCATTCTCACCAATGCTGCTTCTTCAGGATTTTTGGGTATAGCTACAGTATATATCTGAAAACTCTTTCCATTGGTTTTAGATTTTAGTCCCTCCATGCTAATAGTAAACTTACCAAAATTATCCGCAATATCCTTCCTAATTAATTCATGTCTTTCTGTATCAAAAATTATCATGGAACGTTTCTTGTCATTCTTACCTGTTCCTGAATACCGGATAATAAAAACTCCTTTAGCCGAAGGGCTTATAACTACTGATCCCGGCTTATCATGAGTGCCTGCACCTATCCTTTTTTTATTTATACAAAGCTTCCATTTATCACTTACTTGTGATTGGGCTGCCAATGATGTAAACATAAATAATAACAGTATTAATTTTTTCATTTTAAAAGTTTTAAGATTGTTTTACCTACAGATGCAAATATCATACTCATTACATAAACTCTAATAAAAAACCCGTTCTAAAGTAATAGAACGGGTCGGGAAATGAGATGAGTAACGATTATTGCTTTACAATTCTATGATTTGTTTCAGTTTCATTTGATTTAATTTTCACAACATAAGTGCCTGCACTCCATGAAGCAACAGGAATTTCAAACTTACCACTTGTAGCTCCAAGGTGTTTGTAAACAATTTTGCCGCTTACTTCAGTTACTACAATCTCTGCATTTTGCGAAGCATTGGTATTGTTTTGTATATACAATACATCCTTTACAGGACTTGGATAAACGGCAAACCATTTGTCTTTATCAATGAAATTGATTGTTACTACATTGCTGTAAGAGAATTTGCCATCTACATCCATCATTCTTAAACGATAGAAATAACGATTTCCTTTTACAATTTTATCATCATTGAAAGTGTATTCATTACTTTGACGGTTTAAACTTTTTACAAAACCAATTGCAGTAAATGCATAACCGTCAATACTTCTTTCAACATCAAAACCTTTTGTATTAACCTCATTTGCAGTATTCCAATTAAGGTTTGCAATATTATTTTTCAATGTTCCTGTAAAATTCAACAGTTTTAATGGCAAGGCGGCAGTTGGAGATACGATTGCAAAAGTACCAAAGCCATCTGTGGTAAACGTATAGGCTATATAACCATCAGTAGCCAATTTATCTGTAACGTTTAATGGAACAATCAACTGTGCATTAGATGGATTTAAAGGCCCGTTCAACATATTCGGATTTTCAACCTTTATAATTTGTACAGATGATTTATCGGCACCCCAAATATTAATCTCTGCCTGTGTAAAGTATATTGTTGCAGTTATTGATGTGGTTGTGTTTGGTGTTGCAGGATTTAATGATATTACCTTTCGAGAACGGAAATATGTTCCCGCCTCTGTGGATATAGTTGCCTGATCATTTCCCGCTTCTGCAACTGAAGCTATTACCCCATCAACATCATTAGAAGCATTTAAGACATTTACTATCTGTTTTTGATTATTACTTCTAAAATTATTATTGGTATTGGCAGGAATCCTAAAACCATAACTATTGCTTACTGTAGTTTCAATATTAAATGGGTTTCCTGTTAATACAACATCATCTACATTAAACCCTGGATCACCACCGGTTGTAGCTGTGCCGGTAGCCCAATAAAAAGAAACAGTAAATTTTTGATTACCTATACCGGCTGGAGCTGGAATAGTAGGCGTTCCTGTAATTGGTGTAGCACTATTTGTACAGTAAGGTCCTGCACCTGTAAGCGATGCTGTAGAATTCCAATAATAAAAAGGACCTGTGGTTAGACCTAATGTATAGGTAGTAATAGCATAGTCGCCGGGTGCTGCCGGGGTACCTCTGCCACGTATTCTGTACTTGAAACTTAGATTGCCCAAAGACTGGTAACCATTTGGATCAATTAATAGAGATTGAAGCACTGCTGCACCCGATGTACCTCTAATGTAAGAATCGGGTTTGGTTGCTGTACTGCTACTGATATGAGCACATTGACCACTTGCTGTTGGTCCACCACTACCATTTGCACTACCAACAAAAGTATTGGAAGGATTTGCAGTTTTCAGTGCCCTCCATCCTACCGGAAGATTATTGGTTCCCGCACCAACTTCAAAACTTTCATTTAACATATTAATTGGATTCTGTCCAATTTTTACATTATCATCATCCTTAATATTTATTTGAAGTGTTTGATGTGCTGTACCGGCAGTTACACCAACACCGCTAATACTTAAACCAAGAATTATTGATTTATCACCGTCAACTGCTGCATTGTCAAAAATTCGCACTATTGTAGATTTGGTAGCTTCGCCTGCCGCATAATTGATAACCGGGGTAAGGAGTTGATAGTCTACCCCAGTTACTGCTGTACCTGCAGTTGTAAAGGTAACTGATGCAACATCGGTAGCTTTGTCTTCAGTAGTAATATTAACATAAAGATCCCTGTAGTATTGATTTCCGGAACTTTTTACCCCCGTTTCAGGAATATTTAGAGAATCAACACAATAGTCAATAAAGGCAACATTATTAGTACCTACTACAGGTACAAAACCTGCATTGGAAGTAGGTAAAGTATTTCTGCGTGGACTATTAAGCATTACAGTCTGAATACGAGCCACCTGATCGGCGGTAAATGTATTAAGCATCACATCGTCTGTATAGTCCATATAGTTTTCAAACATTTCATCAGGCGTGCCGCAAGTGTTAGCTTTTGGGTGATAATAAATTCCATAATTAGCTGTTTCAGATGGAGGTGTATCATTACAATAGTCATCCCCACAGGTTGCATCGCCCCAAATGTGTCTTAGTCCAAAAAAGTGACCAAATTCATGTACAAGACTTTTGCCTGTGGTATAGGGATTTGTTGGTGCACAACTACTCTTTGTAAAACTACTACCAATAGATGAGGTTATAATAGCTACACCCGCAAGTGGTGTTGTCTCGGTACTATTGAGACCGGGTAGTCCACTGCTTGCAGGAAAGGTAGCATAACCTATCAAAGTACTAGTACCACTTACAAGACCGGGCATAACCCATACGTTTATATATCGTGTTGCATCCCATGTACTTCCGGGCTTTACTGTAGATTCTACATAGGTTCTGTCCCACCCTGTAGTACCATAATCTGTCCACCCTTTTGTAACACGGTTTATTCTATCAATTCCCGGCTCGGTCAAAACTGTACCTGAGGGATTTTTTTGTGCTAACGTGAAAGTTAAACCTGTATTTGCAGAGACTGCATAAGGACTGCCTGCCTGATTGCCATAAGCCTGATTAAGCAACATGACCTGTGCTTTAATAAAACTGGCATCAATATTTGGCGTGGTACCTACAGGTTCGCCTGCACTAATGATGTGAAAAACAATAGGCAACGTGTAGTTTACAGTAGTAGTTTTTGCAGCTTTTCTTTTTGCTATTTGAGCTGTCATCCACGATTCAAACTGTGCATCTGTTTCTGCACCGGGATGCATAGCCCTGTCCTGTTGCAATGCTTGTGTTGTAAAACACCTTATGATCGTATTATCTTTTCTGATAGTGGGGTCTGAAATGTCTTGAGCATTGACATTTCCCCAGGAAAATAGCAATACTAAAATGGCAAGTGTGTAAATTTTCTTCATAAAAAAGTTTGAACTGTGAATGTAAATAAAATCACTCTTACTAGGTATTAAAAGGCTAAAAAACTGTGTTATTTTAATGCAAATTTCAGTTTTTACTTTCTCTATCTTTTAAAATAAGGAATGACCTATTTGGAATTTATAGAATAACCATATTTTACATTTGCGAGAGTATACAATTGCAGACTAATTGAAAAATCACGAAAAATATGGTGGAGAAAAATCACTTTTAATAATTAACTAAAATTGCTCGTTATCATTTTTTCTGTTTTGCAGATTTAAATGAACTTCAAAATTGTCATAGGAGTTGCTTACCAATTCAATTTCAGCAGCAAACTTTTTATAACGGACATCATCCAAATCCAATTGTAAAATACTGGTAGCAAACCCTATTTCCTCTTTTGGAGAATCAAGGGTTCCTGTAAAACGCATCAGGGTTCGGTCAATCCAATTAAGGTGACTTTTCTTAACCATTCTGAAAACATTTTGATATATGCGAACGGCTTCCTGATAGTCTGTTCCTTTATACAAAATTGCCTGCCAACTTGCAGATGTATCAACTTTAGAACTGTAATAGGTTATAGAACAATCTTGCGAGCCTGGCAGCTTTATTGATGATTCAAAAGTCTCTGTTCCACCTTCCTGCATCAGACTATTACCTTTTATATTATTATAATTAAATCTAAAATCAAGTACTATTTTTTCAAGAGTTTTGGTAAACTCCGGTGAGGGTACTATTGATTTATAAAATTGTGCTGATGAAGAATAGAATTGAAACAATGAGATAAAAAATAAAAGAATATACTTTCTCATAAATTTAGAATAACAATTGATTCAACAATAATACCGAATAAACAGATTTGATATAATAACCTGAATGTTATTTTAAGTATAAATCAAAGGTTATTTTGTATTTACCATTTCCTGCAATCGTCTTCTTAATGAATTTTGTAAATCCAACAATCGATTATTTGCAACATCTTCTACTTCAAATATTATCTTACCAAAATCATTCTGTGCAAAAAACAAATCTGAAGGAAAATGCTTTATCATTTCCGGTTCGATAAGATGAACTACAATTTTCTCTTCAGATTTTGGCCAATGCAAATCTGCTTTTCTTCTTTTTTCTTCAAACTCAAAATAAATGAGCATATGATTTTTCTATTGTTGGTAAAAATAGAAACAAAAAACAAATAAGCATGCCTACATTCATTGAACAAAACAAGTTTTAATACGCTTAAGACTCAACCTTCAAGAATACTCAAAAAATACTTTGATAAAAATTATCGGCTTTCCTCTTCATCTTTCTTAAAAATTTCAATTTGAGTTGGGTTGGATATTTTTATTTCAGGTTTGCCTTTATACATCTCAATTGTTCCTGTAACACAAACATTTTTATTAAAGTATAATACATCCGGTGGCGAGGGAAAGTTTGCTATGTCTTTTTGAAAAATTGCAATGGTTAATAAACTATTAGGATATTTTGCACCTAGATTTAGTAAAGTAACTTTCTCAAAAGCCTTACTACCATACACTTTTGTACAGATGGTTACAGATTTACCTTCGTAATGAATTGCTGAATCAACAGGGATTTTTGTTTGAGCATAAATTGCATTGGCTGTAAAAGCAATACAAAAAATAAAAAGTAATTTCTTTTTCAAAATAAATGATTTCATAGTTTAGATCTTATGGTCTTTATAAATTATCAATCTTTGGTTCTATAATCTGTTGTACAGAAGGGGCAACATTAGACAAAATATTATAGCCTGTTAATGCCTCAATATTATCAACTGAAGTGCGATATACTTTCCAGTTACGATTTACTGTATTTATATTAGGAGTATTAACAGCTATTACCCTGGTAGAAGCATTAACCCTGCTAAGGTCCTGATTGCCATCAGGGATTACAACAATAACTTTCCAAACATTTGCAGGTACCGTAATTCTTCCATTTGCTATAGCAGTGGCAGCACCGTTATTACCTATTCCCCCGCTACCATAGGAACCCATAATTACAAATACTTCATTCCCATTATGTACAAGCTGTCTTATAGAATCCTCCAGCAATCCCCATGTTTGTTGATTTAAGTAAGGCGCTTGAGGAATCATATTGGTCATAAGAAATGTAGAGGAGTTTGCAGCAACTGTACTTGTACGATCACCTGAGGGGCAATTGTGTCCTCTGTCAAAACCAGAATTTAAATAACTTGTTTCATCAACATAAAACCAGGAAGGCGGTAGAGAGGAATCAGCCCTAAAATCATCTTGTCGCGTTATAGTGCCCAAGTCTGCAAGTTTTACATGCCAACTTACCCAGTTAGGAATACCTCTGCTTCTGTTGTAGCAAAGTGAATAGAATGTTTTAACCATTAAATAATTATCTGGCTGTATGGTATCGAGTAATGCATTACTTAAGTTTCCCATCAACATATTTCCATCATCGGTGCTGTCAATATTAGAATTTGAAGTATCGAAATGGTGTATGGAAGTATCTAAATAAGGAACATTATCAGCAGTTATCAGAGACTTTCTACAAGAGGAAAAAAATATTATGATAATAAAAGAATAAAATGCCAATTTATTCACCTGGTTCATATACATCGTTTTCTATTTAAGCTTAAATTTATTTCATAAAAAAAAATAAAAAACATAAATCAATCAATGATGTGTAAGAGTAATTTTAATACATTCAATTTTTATATGTAAGTATTAATTGAATTTATAATGCGCTATAAAACAAAATCTATACTATTGCGAATTATTTATTTACTATGATAGCTTATATTTAGTAATATAACTTACACATTATCAAATCACCCCTATAAAATTTCTGTATGGAGCTTGATTTAAACAGAATCATCAAAACAAAAAATTCAACAATTGGAAACTTAAGTATTGGAGATAAATGGGAATGCTATATACTTGAAGATACTGACAGAGGTTTAACCTATGATATGCCACTTTCCCAAATAGCGGCGTTAAAAATAAAAGAGGAAACGGCTATACCTACCGGTAGGTATGAAATTGTTGTTTCCTTTAGCGATAAATTTCAAAAAAAATTGCCTTTACTACTTAACGTTCCGGGATTTGAAGGAATACGAATTCATTCGGGTAATACCAAAGCTGACACTAGCGGATGTTTAATGCCGGGCCTTAGCAAAGAAACAGATATGGTAACAGGAAGCAGGGATGCATTTAAAGTACTGTTTAAGAAAATAGAAAATGCAATGAAACTGGAGAAAATTTATATTACTATAAGAAGCGGTACCGGACCCATGAAAATAAATAAGACATTAGTAAAAAAAGAAGAAAAAATAAAAAAGCTTGAAGTGTCTAAAGGATTTAAAAAAGGAAGCGTGTAGTTTATTGCTTTTTATTAAACCTAACTTTGTGCTTAGCAGAATAGCTGCTTATGATATCTTTCAATGAATAGAGCATAAACAATTGTTGTTGCAGATGTTCATGTTGTGCTTCTACATTTAAGTAGGGTATTTTGTGTTTAGAACAATACAATGAAAGAGACCCATCATCTTTTACTTTGCTGACATTTTCCCAAACAACATTTATTTTTATAGCTTTAATTTTTTTAAAAATATCTATGGATGAAGTAATAATAAAATCATCTTCATCCATTTCGGGGTTTACATAAACTTTGCCTGAATTTGGGATACTATCTTGCAAATGAACATAGGTCTTAATAGAGAAATTGCTATCACTATTATTATGCAATGCTATTATTATTGATTTTTTAGCAACATAATTTTTAATTAACTGTTGGGCAAAATAGGCTACGAAAGGTTCTGCTGAATCATCTGTATTTTCTGATAACAACTTTAAGGATGCCAATCTACCAGCTTTACTGAAAATCCTATTGGGATCTACAATATATTTTTTTTCTCCTAAAGCAAATTCTATGTTTCTACTGCTATCATTTATGATATGCATTATCATACCATTATTTATTTTTAAAAAAGAATCTGCTGCTATCCTGCTTGTTTGTTCATTATCATGTAAGTTGATAAACAATATTTTGTCATTGCAACTTTGGTAACAATTTTCCTGAATAAAAATATGTTTATCAGCCAGTAAATATTCTAATTTAAACGTAGATAGCTGCCCATAAGCACTAACAATAAAAACAAAATAATTAACAAGTAACAACCAGCACTTAATTAATACTTTCATTGTTGTAAAAATAGGATTTTAATGAATTAACGGACGTGCCATGTTATAGCATTTATATACTAACCTTGTAATTCAATAGGAACATTCAACAAAATAAAAATGGTTTATGCTATACAACATAAACCATTTTTATTAGGCTTAATCTCTTTTAGAAAACTTTAAGTTTTCAAAAACTGATCGTGAATGTAATCTACAACATCTATAAGGTTACCGGTCTTTTCAAAAACTGCCAATTGCCTGTCAGCTCCTGTTCCCAGTTCCATCATTTTAGAAATGTAAGTTATGATATGTCTGCTGCCTAGTTGATCGACTACATCATCAACAAAATCAAGCAATTCATAAATTAGTAATCTTGTGTTTACTTCACATTCTTTACCAAAATCAATCAAACTGCCATCTATACCATAACGACCTGCTCTCCACTTATTTTCAGTAATAAGAGCCCTCTGATACATGATGAAATTTAAATTTTTATGTCGCAGTTTATACAACTTTGCACATATAGCCTGAAACAAAGCAGCTATTGCAATAGTTTCATTGATAGTCATAGGTACATCGCATATTCGAAACTCAACAGTATTGAAGAAAGGATGAACTCGTAAATCCCACCATATTTTCTTTGCATTATCTATGCAGTTAGTTTTAATAAGGAGCTGTACATAACGCTCATAAGCCTCATAACTTTCAAAATAATCAGGTATGCCTGTACGTGGAAACTTATCAAAAACTTTGGTTCTAAAAGATTTATAACCCGTTTTTCTACCTTCCCAGAATGGCGAGTTGGTACTTAATGCATATACGTGGGGCAAAAAGTATCTTGCACTATTTGCAATGTGCATAGCCATATCATTGTTTTCCATGCCTACATGTACATGTAAACCAAAGATAAGATTACTACGTGCTGCCTCCTGCAACTCTTCTACAATCTGTCTGTAACGTACATGATCTGTAATCAGCTGACTGTCCCAATGACTAAAAGGGTGTGTGCCACTTGCTCCAATCCAAAGCCCCAAATCACCGGCTATTTGTGATATAGTTCCTCTTAAAGTTGCTACATCTTTATAGGCTTCATCTATATCTGCACATATATCTGTACCTACTTCCACAACAGCCTGATGCATTTCAGCTTTTACTTTATCTTTTATCAGCTTTTGCCCTTCTTGTACAATTTTTTGTTCATGACTTTTGAGCTCCCTTGTGGTGGGGTCTATTACCATATACTCTTCTTCTATACCCAGAGTAAAATGTCGGAAGTTTAAGTTTGCCATTTTTCTAAATAATGGTGTTATTTAATATTTTTAAAAATATAAGGTAATGTATTCATAAGTACATAAAACAATTATGCAAATCAAAATTTGAAACACCTAATTAACTTAACTTGTTCATTAAATAAGCTTCTTTTTTGCAGCACCATGTTGTACATATTTACCCCATGTAAGGTTATCCTTTCCTGGTTCAAAAGACTTGGCTTTTTCTATTGCAAACTTTGCTGCAGTCTCCACAACCCACTCAAAATTTTCTTCACCCACACTTGTTCTTTCTGCATCAGGTGCAGGGTTACAAAAATCAATAGCATAAGGTACTCCATCTCTTAATGCAAGCTCTACAGTATTAAAATCATATCCAAGATAATGGTTAATACGCAAAACTATTTCTTCCATTTCTTTTAATTTAGCGGCCGTAGGCTTAAAGTCTGCTACATATCTAAGATGGTGAGGATTACGAGGTTCGTAAGGCATAATACGTACATACTTACCACCAATACAATAACACCGATAATATTCTTCAAAAACAATTTCTTCCTGAAGCATCATAACCAACTGATTGGTTTCTGCATGCTTTTCAAAAAAATCTTCAATACTGTCCAAACGATAAACATTCTTCCAACCGCCGCCTGCAAAGGGTTTCATATAAGTTGGGAAACCGGTATACTTAAATATACCTTCCCAATCTAAAGGGTATGCAAGGTTTGCAAACGATTCACCGGTTGTGTCATCAGGTAAATCGTGAGATGGAAGAATAACGGTTTTAGGAACAGGAACACCTATTTTGGTAGCAAGGCAGTTGTTGAAAAACTTTTCATCAGCGCTCCACCAAAAAGGGTTGTTAATAACAGCAGTACCACACAAAGCAGCATTCTTAAGATAGGCTCTGTAAAAAGGCACATCCTGACTAATACGGTCAATTATTACGGCATACTCGGTGGGTTCTCCTTGCATTACTTTATCTATTCGTACTGCTTCAGCTACAATACCATCTATTTTCATGCTGTTTACCTTCTCAATCAGTGCATTTGGAAAACTTCTTTCTTTTCCAAATAGAATTCCAATTTTTTTCATGTGCAGGAGTTGTTTTTAAGTTTTAAAAAAAAATTTATACAATATATTAAATGAAACACGTTAAGCTATATTTAGTTAAGCAATAATATAATTATCCATTTACCAAATGATTGTTTTTAACAACTTTATTGATATAAATCGAATGTAGGTAAAACAATTAAATAAATATACTATTGCCCAAGCAAAATTTACATTTAAAACATTTATTACCTTTCAGTTTTTATACAAAAAAAATGAGTTTAGAGACTTTAATAGATATGGAAATAAACTATAGAACTATTTGTATAGAGCAACGTATTATATTTTCAGAATATTTAGAAAGAGATGTTATTACTGATGTCTATATCCCTCAAGGAAAATTTTCAGAAAAAGAAATGGCTCTTCTTTTAGTAAATGATGGACAGGATTTACGCAAAATGGATTTTGCAACAATTCTTGATAGCTTAATTTTGGAGGGCACTATTGAACCTATAATTGTAGTGGCAATGCATTGTGGAGCTGATCGTATGATGGAGTATGGTACAGCCTGTCAATCTGACTATAGGGGAAGAGGGGGTAAGGCCGGCCTCTACAATAAATTTATATTTGATGAATTACTTCCGTATTTAAGAAACGAAATGGGTTTTGAATCTTTTAAGGAGAAATCTTTTGCAGGCTTTTCGTTAGGGGGATTATGTGCTATGGACATAGTTTGGAATCATGCACAAGAATTTGTAAAGTCAGGTGTATTTAGCGGCTCATTGTGGTGGAGAAGAAGAGGTTATAATGATGAAGGTTATGATTGTGAAAAAGATAGAATTATGCATCTGCAGGTTCAAAATGGAACTTACAATCCATGGCTCAAATTCTTCTTTGAATGTGGTGCATTAGATGAAACTGCTGATAGAAATAAGAATGGTGTTATTGATAGTATAGATGATGCACTAGATATGATTACTCACCTAAAATCATTAGGCTACACTGATAGTGATATAAAATATCTTGAACTGGCTAATGGCCGCCACAATGTTGAAACATGGGCAAGGGCATTTCCTGATTTTTTAAAATGGGGTTGGGAAAGAAAATAGTAATACCCTGTTTTCTTGAATGAAAATGTTGTACTATTTATATTACAACATAACTAGCAATGTCCACAGAGGTAATTGTTTTTCCTGATAGTATTACAAGTCTCTCTACAACATTTCGCAATTCCCTGATATTACCTGTCCAATTATAATTTTGCAAAGCCTCCATTGCATTAGCATCTATATGTTTAACAGCCTGTCCATAGTCTAATGCAATATCTTCAAGAAATTTATTTACAAGTAATGGAATATCCCCTCTGCGCTCATTTAATGAAGGTACATGTATAAGTATTACACCAAGTCGATGATAGAGATCCAAACGAAAATTTTTCTGTTCCACCTCTTTCAAAAGATCCTTATTAGTAGCAGCAACAACACGAACATCTACAGCAATTTCTTTTTCACCCCCTACACGTGTTATCTTTCCCTCCTGCAATGCCCTTAATACTTTGGCTTGTGCACTTAGGCTCATATCCCCAATCTCATCTAAAAATAAAGTACCGCCGTTGGCCTGCTCAAACTTACCGATTCTTTGTTTTACAGCAGAAGTAAATGAACCCTTCTCATGTCCAAACAATTCACTTTCAATTAACTCTCCTGGTATGGCAGCGCAATTAACCTCTACCAACTGATATTCTGCCCTTTTACTTTTTTCATGAAGCCAACGAGCTACTAATTCCTTACCGCTTCCATTTTCACCGGTAACCATTACCCGTGCATCAGTAGGGGCAACTTTTTCGATGGTCTCTTTTATCTTCTTTATTCCTTCACTTTCACCTATCATCTCCTGCACCTTACTCACTCTGCGTTTAAGTACTTTTGTTTCCTTAACCAGTTTAGTTTTATCCATCGCATTGCGAATGGTGATTAATAACCGGTTTAAATCCGGCGGTTTGCTTATAAAATCAAAAGCACCGCTTTTAACAGCCTCAACTGCGGTTTCTATATTTCCATGACCGCTAATCATAATGACAGGAACATCTGAATTTATAGAATTGGCCTTTGTCAAAAATTCAAGACCATCTATTTTGGGCATTTTGATATCACATAGGACTACATCATAAGTTGAGGTTTGAAACTTTTTTAGCCCCTCTTCTCCATCTGAAGCCTCGTCTACTTTATATCCTTCAAATTCCAAAATTTCTCCAAGAGTTTTTCTAATAGCCCTTTCGTCATCTATGATTAGAATTGTTGCCATTTATGCTATAATTGTGGTTGCGAAGTTAAGTTTATGAGGATAATATAAAAATAAATAAAATTTATTTAATTTAATCAAATATAAATTCTACTAGATGCAAATAGTGACAAAATTGTTGCATCTGATTATTAACATTTTAAAAGATGGTTTGTAAATTTAGAATTATTTCTACAGTAATATAAAACATAAAAATAGCCGCCTTATTAGGGCGGCTATTTTTAATTAAGCAATGCAAAACTTACTGTACCACAATTTTGTCATTATAAACTACCTTATTGTCTTCGCCTGTTAGCTTTACCATATACATACCACCACCACTTGTACGTGGAAGTGAAATTTTCTCTAATTGACCATTGAAACCTATTTTAAGTGACCGAACTAATACAGCTCTTCCAGATGCATCAGTCAACAGCAAATTGTATTTTCCAGCAGGAATTTTATCAAACTGCACGTTGAACTCTTTGTTGGGAACAGGGTTTGGATAGATTGAAATTTGGTTGTTTCCTTTTACTTCAGCCTGTGATATGGCTTTTGTAGTTTTTGTTTGATAAAGCAAATTGCTACTTGCTAAATCTGAACAATTGTATACTGTTTCTTCTTTTTTATTTATGGGAGTAGCTTCCAGAGAAGACATGTTGATACGGTAGTAATTGGTTGTAACAGTAGCACTGCTTACTAAAACTTCGCCATTGTCATCTACCACCATTCCATTGCTTGTAAAATCAGCAGGAAGACCTTTTATTTGACCTACATAATCAGTAACACGTGTCTGTGGATTAATTTTATAAACATGGTTACGATAAGTAACAAGATAAAGGTTACCATAAATATCACCAATTAAATCACCACCCCAACTGCTACACTGACTGTGTACACTCATAGTTCCGTTTTTCTTACCATCAATCAGCTCACCCAAATTAGTTATAGATGGCTTTTGGTCTGTGGTAAAACGAATCATGCTTTTACCATCATTAGTAATAGCATAACCAAAACCATCAGCGCCAAATGCCATTCTGGTAATTACATTACTTTCATCGAATTTAACCCCGGTATTAAACTTAGGATTATTGTCAATGACAACACTTAGGTCATTTGAATTAAAATCAAAATACATTAGGTCATTGCCCCGCATATTTGTAAAATATAAACGGTTATGAATAGCATCATAAGCGGTAGCAGCCACACCGTTTCCGGTAGCAGAAGTTGGTAAAACCATTTTGCTAAGATCTGTTCCGGCTACCGATTTGTAATTGATAGTTTTATTAGCTAATGGACTATAAATGGTTTTCGTTATTTCGCCGGTTGATAAATCCACTTCACGGATAACATTCCAGTTGAAGTTTCCTTTTGTTTCACCGGTAACAGCAAAAGCTCTATTGCTCTGTGCAAATGAGGTAGAAGAAATCAGCAGTGATGCTACTGCAACTAAGGGTAAAAAAATTCTTTTCATAAGTTTACTAATTTTATTGCTTAAAGGTATGAATAATAAATATTACAAATTCAGTGTTTTACAATTTTTTATTTTTTTTTTAATTATTTAGAATTCTTAATAGGATTTAAATTTAGATCAAAATGCTTTTTTAAAATTGTAACATGTTTCATTTTCCAATTATGAATAATTTTCAAAACGATAAAAACTTCCCTTTATTGCTAAATTTCATTTAGAATTTAAACTTAGACTTTATGCAGAATGAAGATTACCTTTTATTTAAAAATGGTTGATAATGCTCTTCAAAAAATTGTCTTTTAGAATCCCTATATGATATTACCCCACCAATTATATGGAGAAATTTTATGTAATACCATGCCAAATCAACCTGATATGCTTTAAATCCAGATCTTGCACTATTTGGATATAAGTGATGATTGCTATGCCATTCACCCGCTACAAAACCAGGCCACAACTGATTAATACTTTTATCATTTGAACTAAAATCATCTCCTGCTTTGCGTTTATCGTCCCCTTTTCCGTGACCCTCATAATTAAATGTTCTTACCCCTACAGCCCAAACAAATGCACTTCCAAATAATGCACAAGCTAGTGCATGCCCCCCTATCAAATAGAAAACTGCATACCAAAATGCCCAGTTTAATATCAAAAAGAAGATTGTATTCAAGGGCTTAGCTACAGATCCCCATTTTTGATATTCAGTATAAGTATTGGGAGCAACTCCTGTATGTCTCATTAAAATAACGGCTTTGGTATACTCACTTTCACTAAGGTTACGGGCTATAGGTTGGTGATTAACATCTGCCAAAAAACAATATAAAAAACCGCCTTCTGCATTGTACGGATCTCCTGGTTTGTCACTTTTAGCATGATGTACATGATGTGAAAGCACATAAATTTCTTCAGGTATTGCTTTTATGGTAAGATTTTGGGTAACAAAACGCCAAAAACTGTTTTTGAATTTGTAAGCGTTATGAGTACAATAACGGTGATGCCATATAGTACCATGAGTGCCCATTATAATCATACTATAAATAAAAGCTGCTACAAATAATGGCCAACTGAAATAATAAAATATAAAAACAACTAAAAAAGGAAACAAACAAATAACTGAAAACCAACTAAGAAATGGCAACCAATTCTTTTTATCCTTAAAAACATTTAATCTGGAAAAAAATTCTCCAAACAACTGACGAGGAGCCGGCTTAACCAAATTACCCTTTGTATCTTGCCAACCATAAGTTGGTGGCTCCAATAAAATGTCTAATAATCCCATATTAATGATTGTATAAGGTGAAAGATAATTATTTATAGGCTTTTTGCCCGGTAATGTTAAATTATCTTGTAGATATTAACAGTTTTAATCCATCAAAAGAAAAATGAACAACAGAATATGTATACAATTGTTTTGCATCTAAAATGTTTTTTTAATTATTATTTCTGAAAACAAAAAATATTGCTACCAGGTATTTCTTGATAATGATTCAGCCTTTTCAACAATTGCAGTAATATTTTGATTGTTCATACATTTAAAATGCCCCAGGGGGCATTTATTATACCCAATTTTACTACAGGGTCTACACCAAAGCCCTTTTACCTCGAACAATTCATTGGCTACCATCGTATTACCATAATAAGTTGTCATACCAAAACGAGGTATTGTGTTACCCCAAACACTAATAACAGGTCTTTTAAAAGCTGCTGCAATGTGCATGAGACCTGTATCGTGGGTTATTATTAGTTTAGCTCTTCGCACCAGATCTGCGCTTTCATTCAGGCTAAATTTTCCACAGGAATTATATATTTTAATCGGGTCTATTGCTGCTATCTCGCTACCCAACATTATGTCTTCATTACCTCCCAGCAAAATAATCGGGTGATCAATAATTTTACAGAGTTCCTGCAATTTTTTCATTGGCAATTGCTTTGTCTTGTATGCAGCACCTATTACAATCCCAACAAAACCCAATGATTGCGCTGCAGGAATATCAACATCAGGCACTATATCTTTTTGCGGAATAAAATAATCAAGTCCCTTGCCGTCGTTACGTACACCAAACTGTTTTACAGTATCAAGATACCTGTCAACTATATGAATATTAGGCAGCACATTTATTTTCAAAGCTGTTTGTAACCATTTTTGAACATTGAGCTTATTGAACGAAATTGATTTTACTCCTTTCAATGCTTTCTTAACCTTAAGTGTACGCAGGTTGTGGTGTAGATCTATGATGTAATCAAAATTTTCAGCCTTTAGTTTTTCGATAAGCGACTGTAGGTTATTATCTAATACATGTACTTTGTCGATGTTGGGATTGCTATCTACTATACCACGGTAAACATTTTTAGTAAGATAATGTACCTCTGCATCTGCCACCTGCAATTTAAGACACCGCACCACAGGCGTTGTTAGAACAATATCGCCGATAGAAGAAAATCGGATAATTAAAAATTTCATTGGGCTAAGATAGGATGGCTAAATTAAAGTAGAAAAATCCAGATTAATTGCATTAAAATCAATTCAATTTGTTTTGAAAATTATTTCTTAGACCGGTTCTATATAATTCAAATCTTTATGAAATGTTTCTTCAGTAAAATAAAATGCAGTTAAAGTAATAACCATAACTACGACACCTGTTACAATAGCACTTTGAGTTAGGCTCCATTTCCATGACTGCTGAAATAAATCTAAAAACATTAGATTGATTAAAGGTAATGCACCTCTTACAACATTAGGAATTGTAGTAGCAGCAGTTGCCCTTAAATTAGTACCAAACTGCTCGGCACCCATTGTTATAAAAATGGCCCAAAATCCAGTACTGAAGCCCAGCAAACCACAAATAGCATACATGCTTGTATCACTATTATTCAACGGACTAAAAAATAAAATCAAGGCTATTATGCAAGTAATATAAGAACAAAGCAAAGCTTTCTTCCTGCTTCTGAAATATTGACTTACAAAACCAATTAATATATCTCCCACAGATATTGAAGCATAAGCAAACATGATTGCTTTACCGCTCTCTATTTTATTTTCACCATAAAACTCTTTTGCAAAACGGTTGCTCAAATTTACCAAAACCCCTATCACGTACCATGTAGGAAGCCCTATCAAAATAGACAAAGCATATTTTCTAAACCGGGACCACTTATTAAAGAACATGAACACATTCCCCCTTTGTACATTCTGTTCTCTCACTTGCTGAAACATACCGCTTTCTGCAACAGAAATGCGAAGTAAGAGTAAACCTATACCAAGCCCACCTCCTATTTTATAACAAAGCCTCCAATCATAATTTGTAAAACGAAAAGTATAATAAGCAACAACTGCCCCAAATAATCCAACACCCGCAACTAAGGATGTGCCTAAGCCTCTCTTGTCTTTATGTAGCAATTCACTTACGAGAGTAATACCAGCACCTAACTCACCGGCAAGGCCAATACCTGCTGCAAATCTTGCCCAGGCATACTGTTCAACTGTTTGTACATAACCTGTTATAAAATTTGCAATAGAGTATAAAGCGATTGACCCAAACAGCACACTTAAACGTCCTTTCTTATCCCCAAGGATGCCCCAAAAAAAACCACCAATCAATAAACCTACCATCTGATGGTTTATAATACTTGTACTCGCTTTTATGACTGCAGTTTTGTCTGCAAGTACAACACCTAAGCCTTGTAAGCTTGGTTCCCTTACTATAGTGAAAAGCAACAGATCATAAATGTCTACAAAATAACCAAGTGCAGCCACAAGAACGGGTATCGATAAAATGCCTACAGCCTTTTTGTTCATTCTATATCAGTTGTTGATTCAGCTTTCTTTGTACCTAGAAATAATTTGGCTAATACGGGAAGTGTAGTGATTAATATTATTCCTATAACAATTACCTCAAGATGCTTTTTGAGATCGAAACCAAATTGGTTGTAAATTATTTTTTGAAGAAAATGTCCTGCAAATAACATAGCTGCCACCCATGCAACACACCCGATTACATTATAGAATGCAAACTTCTTTTTATCCATATCTACAACACCGGCAATAATAGGCGCAAATGTTCTTACTATGGGTAGAAATCTTGCAAATATAATTGCTGCCCCACCGTGCTTTTCATAAAAATCATGAGCCTGATTGAGGTATTTTCTTTTGAATAGAAAAGAATCTTTTCTATGGTAAATAAATGGTCCGCTCTTTCTTCCAAACCAAAAGCCTACAAAATTGCCAAGAATACCGGCAATAGAAATAAGCACCATTAATATAAGCAGATCAAGAATATCATTTCCGGTATGCACAAATTCATTTGCGAGTTTATCGCTGTAAATGCCGGCAACAAAAAGCAGGCTGTCTCCCGGTAGAAAAAAGCCGGCAAATAATCCTGTCTCTGCAAAAACAATAAACAGCATTATCCAGAGCCCGCCGTGAGTGATATAAAATTCCGGATTAAGTAAATCTTTGAATTGAATAAATAGTAATTGTGTCAAGGGGTTTAGTGTTTAATGTTTAGTGTTTAAGCCAACTTTTTATTGTTACTGTTTATTTATAATCACGAATTTTTACAAACTTATCAAAAATCATGGCTCATGTTCCAGAGAATTTTCCCATTTGCTTACAACCGTGGTGGCTAATGCATTTCCCAAAACATTTGTCCCGGTTCTAAACATATCGCAAAAATGATCTATTGGCAAGATTAAAGCAATTCCTTCTGGTGGTATTTTAAACATGGCACAGGTGGCAGTTACCACAACCAAAGATGCACGGGGAACCCCCGCTATACCTTTGCTGGTAAGCATCAGCACCAATAGCATGGTTATTTCTGTACCTATATCTAAATGAATTCCATAAGCTTGTGCAATAGCAATACTTGCAAAGGTCATATACATCATACTGCCATCAAGGTTAAATGAATAACCAAGTGGTAGTACAAAAGCAACAATTTTGTCTTTGCAACCAAACCTTTCAAGTTCTTCCGTTAGTTTTGGAAAAACGGCTTCGCTACTAGTTGTACTAAATGCTACCAATAATGGTCCAGATATTCTCCTAAGCAAAACCGGCAATCTTTTGCCCAAAACAACAAATCCAACAGCAAGCATTATTATCCAAAGAAGTATAATTCCAAGTACAAATTCACCAAAGTAGAACCCATAAAACTTGAATATCTCAAGTCCGTTAGTGGCAATAACTGCAGATATGGCACCAAATACACCTAAAGGTGCAAAGTTCATAACATAAGTTACCATCTTCAGAATCACATGGGCAACAGCATCTAAAGCCTTGACTATAAATTTACCATAATCGCCAAGGGCTGCTGTGGCTATCCCAAAGAAAATACTGAATACAACAATCTGCAGTATTTCATTAGATGCCATTGCCTCAAAGATGCTTTTTGGAAATACATGCTCAACAAATTTTTGAAGTGAGAATCCTTCTGTTTTTCCAATTATATCTTTTGCAGCATCGGTATTTGCAGAAGATAGGTTTATTCCATAACCCGGCTGAAAATAATTGACCAACAACATACCCAGGGTTAGTGAAATTAATGATGCAGAAACAAACCATAACAGTGATTTTCCTCCTACCCTCCCTACGGTTTTGAGATCCCCCAGTTTTGCAATACCAACAACCAAAGTTGAAAATACCAAAGGAGCTATTATCATTTGTACCAATCTTAAAAAAACCGTTGTCAGCAGTTTTATATTGGTAGAAAATGCACCACGTGTTTCTTGCGGATAGTTTTGGTTTATGATATAACCTGTTACAATTCCTAAAACCATAGCTATTAAAATGTACAGCGTAAGCCTGTTTTTTGATCGGGGACGATTTATATCCATTTAGTAAATAGCATTTGGTTTTAAAGATGCAATATAAAACCTTAATTGGTCAATTCCATTTGAAAATAGTGAACAGAT
>JANPGE010000159.1:0-29644 GCA_031423805.1 Segetibacter sp.
ACAGAAAAATACAAAACTCTGTTTTTTCCATTATCATTTGCATTGTTATCTGTGCCCGGCACCAATTTTACAAAACCCAAATCGTAATTAACAGATAGACTTAACCTGCTAAATTCAACACCTGCCAACCCATTTAGTCCATAATCAAAACGTTTCATTTTAGGATACCCAATTGGATTAGACGGGGAATTTCCGCTATCAAAATCGATGTCTTTATTGCTATAAACAATAACAGATGCAGTTTGGAGTTCGGTTTTGTTTTGACCCGATACACCTAAACCAATGTAAGGTCCTGCACCAAAAATTATCTTAGGTGCATTACTAAATCCTAATGGAATTTTTCCTACAAAAGCAAGTGGCATTTCTACATACATTGGGTTAGTAGTAGCCTTGAAATATCCAATTTGCCCGGGCTGACCATATTCGGTTTTTGCTCCCTTACCAGTATATAAAAGTCCGCCTTTAAAAGATAAAAATTTATTGATTGGCAAATCACAAATAAGCCCCACATGAAATGCACCGAGTTGATTGCTTTTATCTACATTGCCATTATCATCAATGGAAATATTAGCGATATTATAACCTGCTTTTACTGTAAAATTGCTTTCCAAAGTTGACCTTCTGCCTTGTGCAAAAGAAAAACCTGTTACTAAAAGAAGTATGTAAAACGAAATAATTTTTTTCATAGGTTGTTTATTTTATTCACTTATAAAAATTGTACCCGTTATGCTTTTGACTAGAATATGCAAAATAGTAATACGCAGGAAATAATTAATGGTTGGTGTAATTATTGTTTGTTAAAATAAAAAAAACTGATGAATCAACATAAAAAAACAATGGTATTAGGTGCATCTACTAATCCCTCAAGATATAGTTATTTGGCCATTAATAAATTAGTTGCTCACAATCATCCTGTAGTTGCAGTTGGTCTTAAAGAAGGAGTTGTAAATAATGTTCAAATTGTAAAAGACAAACCCCAAGAGAAAGATGTTGATACTGTCACTTTGTATCTTAATCCCCAAAACCAAATCCCTTATTACGATTACATAATTTCATTAAATCCAAAGCGAATCATTTTTAATCCCGGTACCGAAAATGATGAATTGGAAGCGTTGGCAGAAAAAAATGGAATTGAAGCAGTGGAGGCTTGTACATTGGTATTGTTAAGCATAGGGCAGTATTGATTAGGGAAATATTTTTTATTGCTCACGGAAAGAACGGAAGCAACGAAAAATAATTGCTACTATTTCCAAATACTTTATTTCCGCTTATTCAAAATTTTCCGTGAGTCAAAATCTTTTCCCAAATGTGAGTCTATTACTCACGGAAAGAACGGAAGCAACGGAAAATAATTTCTGGCATTTCCGTTTATTCAAAATTTTCTGTGAGCCAAAATCTCCGTAAGCCAAAATCCATGTGGGAGAAATTAAATTTTTAAATCTCCGAAAGTTTGAACGTTTCTTTTACCCGAATACCCTTTTCCGTTTGTTGCAATGAACAGCATTCGTTAATAGGATCGTGTTCAAAAAATAGGATGTAGTTATTCTCCACAGCTTCCTGTAGAAATGCTTTTTTTTCTGTAAGGGTTTGTAAAGGGAACATATCGTAACCCATGATGTATGGCAAGGGTATATGTGCAGCCGATGGTAGCAAATCTGCCATGTAAACAATAGTATTTCCCTTATACTTCAAAACGGGTAGCATCATTGCATCTGTATGGCCATAAGCAAATTTTATAGAAAAGCCTTCATTAAAAGAAACACCTTCTTTTACATCTACCATTTTCAATTTTCCGCTATCTTTTAAAGGCAAAATATTTTCTTTCAGGAAGGATGCTTTTTCTCTGTCATTGGGTTCAGTTGCCCATTTCCAATGCCGCTCATTGCACCAGTAAGTTGCATTTTTAAAGGCTGGTTTTAAAGTATCTCCAACCCTTTCTATACTTCCCCCACAGTGATCAAAATGAAGGTGTGTATGAAACACATCAGTAATGTCGTCTTTAGTAAATCCATGACTTGAAAGTGAGCTTTCCAAACTGTCATTACCATGCATATAATAATGACTGAAAAACTTAGCATCCTGCTTATTGCCCATACCGGTATCAATAAGTATGCGCCTATTACCCACTTCAACCAACAAACAACGCAATGCCCACGAACACATATTGTTTTCATCAGCCGGATTAAGTTTGTTCCATATACTTTTTGGAACTACACCAAACATAGCACCACCATCCAATTTGAAATAGCCACAATTAATAGTATATAATTTCATAGTTTATTATATTTTGTAGATGCCTTTTGTTTAAATAATGCAGAGAATAACCAAAACAATCCGATACTAAAAAAAAGTATCAGGAATAATATTGAATTCTTCATACTACCCGTAATTTCTTCTATATAGCCAAATGAAAACATACCAATAACAATTGCAATTTTTTCAGTGACATCATAGTAGCTAAAAAAGGAGGCGGTGTCTTTGGTATCGGGCATTAACTTAGCATAAGTTGAACGGCTTAAAGACTGTATGCCACCCATAACTAAACCTACCGCTACAGCTAACAAATAGAACCGATATTCTACCGGAGTCTGTTTAGGTTCAACTTCTTTTTTAATAGCCTCAATTTTAACATCAACAGATGCTATTAACACATTACTTTCTGAAACTTTATCATTTGACTTATGCTTTTCCTTTTCAATTTTGAGTATATCAATTTGCTTAAAAAAAGGGCTTAATTCTTCAGCCCTTGTGGCTATACCATATGCAGCTACGCAAATAAATATCCAGAAAATAACTACACCAATTAAAACTTTTATATTTCCGAATATAGCAGATAGTCTTGACATAGCAATTGCACCAATAATTGCAACCAATTGAATAATTACGACTGTAATAATAAGTTTAGAATCATCAAGATTGAGCAATTTACTACCAAAAAGTGTTGCTGCCAGCATAACTGTTTGCACCCCCATACTGTAAAAGAAAAAGCCACGTAGATAACGTTTTAGAACAGGCATATTTTTTACCTGTTGATAAACTTTTTTCATTTCTGAAAACCCTTGTGTAAAAATGTTTGCTCCCTTTGATTCACCCGTAGGCTTACCAACAGGCAACCTGGAAAAAGATATTTGCGCAAACCCAAACCACCATAATCCCACTAGTAGAAATGTAATGCGGGAAGCAAGACTTTCGTTGCCTTTCATAGTAATTACCAACCCAAAACCAATAAGCTGAAGCAATACACTCCCAATGTAACCAAAAGTATAGCCCTTTGCACTTATACGGTCACGATCTTCAGGATCAGCAATTTCTGGAAGATAGGCATTATAAAAAACCAGGCTGCCCACATAACCCATAGCAGCCAACATAAAGCATATTAATCCATAAGCAACATTTTCTCCAATAAATAAAAACAATCCGCTACATCCAATGGCTCCCATATAACAGAAGAACCGCATAAAATTCTTTTTATTACCTTTTACATCAGCTATAGAAGTAAGTATAGGATAAGAAATCGCAATGAGAAAATATGCTAATCCTAATGCATAGTCATATAATGCAGAGTTCTCGTATGTTCTGCCAAACAATACAACCTCATTACTTTTAAAGGCTGCCTTGGTAGCAGCAGTGAAATAAATAGGAAAAAATGTAGTGGTTATTACTAAGTTGTAAACACTGTTAGCCCAATCGTACATTGCCCATCCGTTAATAACTCTTTTTGAAGCAGTTGCCATGCATATATTTTAATGGTTTAAAGATAGTAAAGAACAACTTAGTGCAATGGCTTTATCAAGAAGTTATACAACTAAGTTTTAAGAATGATTTTACCGGAGGAGCATAAATTATTAAAAAAATTTTAAATCCAGATTTGATATCTTCAGAAAAACAAAGTTGTATATTTAATTACTCAAACTAATTTTTTATGGCTGCTAATGTAGACACCTTTTTAAAAAACAAAGAAGTTATTGCTTGTCTTGAAAAGCTTAAAGCTAAATATGGCGATAGAGGTGAAAAACTAATAGTTTCGGATGTACTTGATAGCGAAGGTCATCAATATGTAAATCTGGTTCAAAAAGGTGGAGGAGTATTGGGTGTTGCTCTGGTTGGCTATACATATATACTGGAGGAAATGAACATCAGATTTGTAAGGCTTGCAGGTACCAGTGCAGGCGCTATAAACACTGCACTAATGACAGTGATTGGTGGCGAAGATGCAAATGGAAATCCCTCTGCCAATGGTGATAAGAAAATAGCAAAATCTGTAAAAATACTCGAAGCCGTATGTAACCTTAATTTCTTTGACCTTGTGGATGGCTCTAAAGTTGCCAAACTTTTAATCAAAAACTTTATCACCAATACAGAGTTTACCACTAAAATAAAACGATGGATCATCTGGCTTTTTGTAATGCTTGGCATTTTGCTTGCCGGCGATGTAGTATTACTGGCATTAAGAACCCACATACACAATCTTGGTATATGGGCTAAAATTTTTTTAATAGCTACTTTAGTTTTTGTGGTATTGGTAGTAGTGTTTATTGTCTATATCAAAAGCCTTGTCCATCGTTTAAAAAATGCCGGGTTTGGCATAAACCCAGGAGACTTTTTCTACGACTGGATTAAAAAGCAACTAAAAGACAACGGGGTGAATACAGTAAGCGATCTTAAACAGAAAGCAAGCACACCCGTAACTGATATGCGTTTAAGAGTTGATAATTCTGCTGGCCTTTCTAAATTAGAAGGCGATGTAACATTTATTTCCAGTGAACTGGTTACTGAAAATAAAATTGAGTTCCCGGCCATGTGCCATCTTTTTAGAAAGAATGAAGATATTAACAGTCTGCAACCTGCAGGTTTTGTAAGAGCAAGTATGTCAATACCATTTTTCTTTGAATCTTATTTTATAGATAACATACCCTGCGATGATGAAGAGATTAGAAAATCGTGGGAACCTTTAGGCGAGAAAAATCCTCCTAACGTTGCAAGATTTGTAGATGGAGGTATTCTTTCTAATTTTCCAATTAATATTTTTTACAACCCAAACGTATTAGTACCAAGACTTCCTTCATTTGGAATAGATTTAGATGATACCTGTTTGCCTGAAGAAAACAAAAAGAATGCGCCTAAGGAATTAAAAAAAGCATCCATAGAAGCTCAAAAGGATAAATCTGTTCATCCGGAAGACTGGAGTTTTATTGGGTATTTCTACAGGATGTTTAATACTGCAAGATTTTATTATGATAAAGACTTTCTAATAAAAAATGCTTTCTATAAAAAGGGTATTGGTACCATTCCACTGGCAGGATATAACTGGCTCAACTTCTTTTTAAAAGATGAAGACAAAATAGAAATGTTTGTAAGGGGCGCAAAAGCTGCAACCAAATTTCTTGAAAACTTTGATTGGGACTCTTATAAGAATGAACGCAACATTATGGAAGAAACGTTACGTAAGGTTCATCCTAAACAAGAAGAACCGTCAGTTGGATAGATAAATATTTATTTAAGAAATGTTATTTAATCCGAACGCAACAATACTTCCAAATCCTGTATTTGCTGCAATGAAGGGCGGGTAACAAATACACCATTGTTCATATCAGCTCTTACTCCCCGGACATACATATATATTACACCGCCAAATTGTTTTTCATAATCAAATGAAGAGAGTCGGCTTTCAAGATATTTTTTAACTGCAACTGTATAAATAAGGTATTGCAAATGGTAATTGCTTTCATTCATAGCAGTTCTTAACAGTTGAGGTTCATAATAAGCAATACTATCACCAAGATAATTGCTTTTCCAATCGAGGATGTAATACTTATTGTTGTGTTCAAAAAACAAATCTACTTTGCCATTCATAACGCCTTCTGTCTGATCAGAATATTTAAGATTAACGACCGTATCAGCATTTTCAAATTGTTTAAATGATGAAGGCGAAAACAACGGTACATTAAAATCAAATTCCAATTCATTCAATCTTTTGTCAGGCAAAATTTCTGCCATCTTAAAACTTTCATCTCCAATTGAAATGACAGATTGCATAACCTGATCTAACAATTGCAAGAACATTGCACTATACTCTTTCTCATAGCCCGGGGTAAATCTTTTTATAGCTTGAGTTACATGATACTGCCAAAAATCTGCCGAAGAAAAATCAATGTTTTCAAATAGATAATGCAATAGATTGCCTGTTTTGGCTCCACGAGCAAGTTGGCTAAAAATAAATTGATCATAAGCCAAAGAAATATTTCCACTTCTGGGTTTGGGCGACACTTCACTTTTTGCAGCCAACATTGTATAACTGATACGTGTCCAGTTTATTTGAGCAAGATTGAATGCTATAGGCGGCAAAATCGTAGGAGGATGCCAAGGATGACGATAAGTATAAAGCCTTTGACTTTGTATGGGTGGTATAAAATTGATTAGGCGGTTGATTCCATTTACAACCATTGGTTTTAATATGTCCATAAATATGGACAATGTTGTTTTCTTATTGCTTGTATTTCTATAAATAAAACACTTATAAACCGCTCTTGTAATAGCAACATAAAGTAATCTTCTGTTTTCCTGTTCCTCCTGATTATCTGCCCATTGTTTCTGTTCATCTGTTAATTGGGCTTTTTCCACAGTTACATAATCACCGGTTTCAGGGTGGCGGAAAGATATATACTCCGACTTTCGTTTTCCGGCTACAAAATCAAGAAAAGGTGCTATGACTATTTTATATTCCAGGCCTTTGCTTTTGTGAATAGTTACAATTTTTACTGCAGCTTCATCGCTTTCTACCCGTTGTTCATATTGATCACCTTCTGTTTCCATACCTTCTATTCCCCGCTGCAGCCAACCTATTAATTCAGTTGGTGAAAATTTTTTTTCGTTTTGAATTTTATGAACCAACTCTATTAACTGTACAAGATTTGTTATTATTCTATCCCCATTTTCTAAAGTACTACTTAATAATACCTGACGAACATTGTAATCAGCTACAAACATCATAAGGGCAGCATAAATGCCATCTTCATTCCAAACTGTTTTGTATTTGCGAAATAGGTTGATATTTTTTTCATCATCTGATTTTAGTATTTCACTTACACCAAAACCCGTACAAGGAGACAACAAAGCTTTGTTGATATCTGATAAGCTAAGATTATTTATAGCATGTAGAAGGTATAGCAAATAAACCGTTTCTTCAGATTGAAGTATACGGGCATCATTAATAGTTACGGCAGGAATTCCTTTTGCTTCAAGTGCGGCTTTGATAGTTTGTGCTTCGGTGTTTGTTCTTACCAATATGCCTATATCTTCAGGTGTTACATTACGCTTTAAGTTCTCCTTAGCAATAAAATATGTTTCAGGATAGAGCAATTCACCAACCTGATTTGCAACTGCTGCTGCTATAGATTCCTTATTAATTAATTCAACTACACTTATAGGAACATCAATATTATCATTGTAGATTAAGCTTCCTTTTGCGTTTAACAACGGAGATTCTACAGGAATATATTTTATAGCATTATCATTATCACCGAAATAAAAAGTATCAAAGTTCTCATGTGGCAGAAAAAATAAATTCATTGCATGAATCATGTTTTCAGAAGATCGGAAATTTTGATTCATGTTGTAACGCTTTGATACAGCATGTGAAGCCTTAAAGTATGTAAATATATCAGCCTTGCGCCATGCATAAATAGATTGCTTAGGATCGCCTATATAAAAGAGTACTGTTTCATTACCAAATGCCTGCTGAAAAATTTCATACTGTAATCGGTCAGTATCTTGAAATTCATCGATAAAGACTGCCTGATACTTTTTTCTTAAAGCACTTATCAATAGAGGATTAGCATCCGTAACTAATACGTGGTGAAGATTAATAATCATATCCTCAAAAGACAGTAAATTATTTCTTTGCTTAAAATCATTAACGCCCTTGTTTATCCTATTAATTGCGAAGAAATTAATCTGCTTCATTATCTTATGTAAATAAGCCTTGTACTCCTCAACTGCATCTTCGCAAATCATTATTCTTGGTATCAGTGTTGTTTCAAAGACTTTTACAACATTAACCAATGTTCTTTTCTCCCAAATAAAGTTTACAAATATTTCAGGGTTATTTAATAGAGGTATAATATTTTTATTGACGTAACTATTCCCTTTGCAGTAATCAATAATTAATTGTTGGTTGGTATCAATGTATTGATAGAGTTTTTCCTTTTCATCCTTTGCCTGATTTTCGAGCCTTACAATAGTTGCGTACATTTTATCAAAATCCTTCTCTCTTAATTCATAAAACTGGGCATCATCATAATCAATATATTTCTTACCGCTCAAATGCTCCTTTACAATAGAAATTATAGCATTGCGGCTAAGTGATGCTTTAATTAAATGATGTAATAATGGTACAGGAATGGTGGTAATATAATTTCGCCAGAATTTGTTTACCTCATCTGCAATAATCATAGAAGTATCCTGTATAGTTTCTGCACCAAAGAGTTGATTGGTTTCAAATGCAAAACCTGTAAGTGTTTGCTGACAAAAACTATGTATGGTAAGTACTGATGTTTCATCTAAAAACAGCACCGCAGTTTGCAAACATTCCTGTACAGTTTCTAAACCATGTATGCCGATTGCGTTGTTTACAAGTGTAGTTATAGTATCATCCTTTATAGATTCCTGTTGACTAACTTTAAAAGCGTTTCTTACAAACAGCCTGACTCTCTCCTCCAATTCTGCAACCGCAGCCTTAGTAAAGGTCACCATGAGTATTTGGTTAATAGGAATATTTTTCTCTAACAAAAGCCGCAACACCATTATACCAATAGAATATGTTTTTCCTGTGCCTGCACTTGCTTCAATTAGATTTGTGCCTTGCAATAAGACGTTACAAGCATCAAATTTTTCCGGAACTGACGAGAAACTCTTCATTATAGTTTGATTAATTAAAGTATTCCGGAAATAATTTTGTAAGTGGTACAATTATTTTTTCACAATTATTTTTAAAAAGATCAACAGCGTCATCTTGCTCAAAAAAACCGTTTTTATACTCATTTAACAAATAGGTATCATCACAAGGAAATTTGAAATTTTCAAAACAATCTTTCAAGATCTTTTTATATTTTTCATCATCAAGACTAGCCACATCATCAGGTTCAATTTTAAGTGACGGATGAAACAATAATATTTTAATAAAACCGTCTTTATAAAGTTTCAAAAGGTCTACCAATTGGCTATAAGCCTCCTCTTGAGAAATGCTTATTCCTTGGAATATTTCTTGTCTGTGGGCAGAAATAAAGTATAGTGTTACATTTTCTGATTGAACTCTTGCAGACAGGTAATGTATATACGCTTCTAACATACTCTTGTATTCATGTTTACTATAAGAAACATACACAAGCTTATCTCCGTATACGTTATTTAAGGTGCCTTTAAGTATTGAGTTTTCTATGCTGATTTCAATTTGAATTGTTTGGTGATTTCCCCCTGCAATACATTGCTCAAATAATTCCCGTACGCTACCAACCTCTTCCTCCATTTCGATTATAGCAATGTCTGACATACTCTTCAATGGCAGCCCTCCGGTTTTCAATAACTTATTTTTAAAAGTCTTTTCACCTTCTTTTGGTATATGTAAAAGCGCTTGTTTTAAGTTCCACTTTTGCAAATGATCCAGCTCAAATATTTCTGTGTCTTTTAGCAATACCGATTCTGATTCATAATAAATGTTCAATACCTTATTGTAATATTCCTTAAATGGATGTCTGAATAATTTTACAAAATCTGCAAGGTTAATTTCATCAAACAAAATTAGTTTTAATTGTTTTTGAGTTCCCAACATCACTTCATTCTTATTAGCCTTATCATCTAGATAATTATAAAAGACATCATTGCTTCTTGCATACAGGTTACTAAAACTATGTAAAGGATGGTGGTGCACTATCAAGTCTTTGGCATTATCAATATTGACACAACCTGATTCTATGTAATCTAACAGTTCATCCAGAAGTGCCGAAGGGGGGAGTGATGAATTGTCTTTTATACTCCGCCCAATATAACTCATGTATAAATACTGTTGAGCCGATACAATCGTTTCTAAAAAAAGATGTTTGTCATTATCCTTCACATTTCTGTCTCCTTTCATTCGCTTCTTGTCCATTAGATTAAAACCAACCTGATTTTCCCTTCGGGGAAATTTGTCAAAATTTAACCCAAGCAATGCCACAACCTTAAAAGGAATACTACGCATAGGAATTAGTGAACAGAAAGTTATACCACCGCCTGCAAATGATCCGGTTCGTTTAACAGATGTAATAGTTTGCAAAAATCTATAAGTGAAAATGTCAAAACTTATTTTATCATTTACCAAATCACTTACCGAGTTTAATTTCTCAAGTTCCAAAAGAATAGTTCTGTATTCTTCATCTACTTCGGTATCAGTTTCGCAGATCATGTTTTGCATAATCTTCTCTAAATAAACTACCCATTCAGCAATCGTTCTTTCATAATTCCTTTCGTTAATGCTATTCATTAGTACCTGCACAAAATGCACAAACCTTATCAACTCAAATGCATCGCTTCCTTCTGCAATATCAAGTGGATAAAATGAATCGCCATTAATACTATACTCATCATCGCCGCTCATACATACGCCATACATTATGCGGTCAAGCCCATAAGGCCAGCTAACATAAATAGTATCATCTTCCTGGTTACGATCTAAACCAAATCGGATGCCCGCCCTATCTACTGCTTTTCTTATTAGAGACACATCCGTAATTCCAAATCGGTTTCTTATAAAGGTTGAATCCAACAATTGCATTACTTCTTCAGCCTTGCAATTTTGTTTGTTCATAGCAAGTAATGACTGTAAGGCATTAATCATACTATCTCCATTACTTAAACTTTCATCTGCAATAGTGAACTTAAAATGGTAAGGAGCATTTCCAAAAACAGCCTTTATATAGGGTGCATAAGCATCAATATCTGTAACCATTACAACAATGTCTCTTGGAGAAAGCAATTCCTTTTTCTTATCTACCAGGTGAACCAGATAATTGTATAACACTTCCACTTCTCTGGGTATGGTATAACAGGCATTGATAGTTATTGATTCATCCTTAAAATCTTCAACTAAAATAGGGTTGCGTTCAGTTTTTGGAGCATTGTTAAAAATATCATGTTGCAACTTATGCAACAGTGAATCGGGTAAAGGTTCTGTTACTCCGGTCTGTTCATAAGCATTTAATAGAGTTTCATTTTGAAAAAGTAATCCAAATGTATCACTGATTACCCGTCCCCAACTAATGAGCAAGGGATTTCCATTGCTGTTAATTTCTTTATCTACAATCCCTTTACGATATAACACGGCAAGTTGTTTATCAGTTCTGTCTTCAAACCAATAAGAATTAGGAGCCGGATTGAGCAGGTAGTATTTTATATCAATTATTTCTGAAAGAAAATTAAAGATGGTAAGATGAAAAGTTGTAGTGACTGACAAACCGAATAGGTAAATTGTTGGCATCTTTTTCTTTAGCTTAACTACCAACTCATCATCATGCAAAGCACTGATGATATAGTCACTTACAATTGTCTTATCAGGAAGACTATTACCAGACAATTCTTTTGATCTAATCCAAAGATATTGCTGCCATTCACTTTCAGCTGACGTTGCAACAGTCTTACTATTCCAGTCTTTAATCATTTCAGGACGATACACCTGATACTGATCAAAAAGATCTGTAATTTTTTCGGCTAATGCCAAACGTTTTATATCTCTGTCCGGTCCATCGGTACTATAATAATTAGCTATGTGCCGGTATTGATCATTAAAATATTTTTCTCCTAAAATATGATAAATCAGCCATGTTAGGTTTGATGTACTTAATGTATTGGGGAACCGTCCTCCTAACATATAATAAATGCTATTTATTAAATCATTGGGCTTTGAAAAAACACAATTTGCTGCAATCTTATTATGATTTGCAATTTGCATTTTTGCCCAATTGTTCATACCATCGGTCTGTGTTACAATATAATGAGGTTGAAAGACCGGTAACCTTTCACTTTGCAAATCTGCTGATAGCACCTTTGCTAATTGCGAAAGATTATTAGATACATTTAGGTATAAAGACATATTTGTGTAACTGATTTCAGTTAAATAATTTTATGTTTAAGACGTTACTCATGTACAGCATTTAATAACCTATCTTTAATACCTGAGATCCTCTTAACACTATTGTTTGCAGTAGTGTTAATTACCTCCCCTTTGCCTTGTATTAGTACGGATTTTTTTGCCCTGGTAACTGCTGTATATAACAACTCACGGGTAAGCAATGAAATATCACCCACCACGGGAAGTAATAACAATACTTTGTCAAATTCTGATCCCTGACTTTTATGTATGGTCATTGCAAATACAGTTTCAGCGTCTGTTATATAGCCCGGTAATATTGATCTAAGATTTTTTTCATTATCAATGAACCATGCTTTCATTTGCCCATTTTTGTCTGGTCTTATAATTCCTATGTCACCATTGAATAATTGCAAATCATAATAATTTCTTGAAACCATTATAGGCCTGTTATCATAAAACTCGCCAACCCCTTTTAGCAATCCATGCTTTCTTAGAAAATACTCAATCCTTTTATTAGTTGCAACTAATCCGTAAGAGCCCTCACGCAATGCACACAAAACCTTAAGATTATTAAGCTTCTTAATAGCAGTTAAAATGTCCTTTTCATTTATAAAATCCCCATACCCCGTTACAAAAGATTCAAATAATTCGTCGTTATAAAACACATCTATACATACCTGACTATCAAAATCTTTTACAAAAAATTGTTTTATAGTTAACTGATCATTGTTTATTATAGCCTTACTAAATCTTCCAATCCCTTCAATATTTTTAAATCTATGGCTTACTCTAAGTTCTACAATGTGCTGAAACAAAGGATGTTTATTTTCTTCCTCAATATTTTTACCACTTATTTCCAAAGAATCATTTTTGATAAATGAGTTTATTAAATTTGCCCTTTCCAAAGAAAAATTATTGAGCCCTGGCAGTGCTTTGCAAAGATCCCCAAACAAGCTGCCTGCTTCTACCGATGCAAGTTGATCTTTATCCCCCAACAATATAAGTTTAGTATTATCGCCAACAGCCTGCATCAATTTAGCAAACAAGGCTACATCTATCATGGATGATTCATCTAAAATGATAATGTCATAGTTAAGCGGGTTATCCTGATTGTAAGTTACTTTGGTAGAACCCGGTGCAATCTTTAACAATCGATGAAGGGTTGTTGGCACAATTGCATTCATCTTTTCAAAGAGCATAACATTATCAGCTAATGCAGATTTTAGCGCTTCAGCCATTCTTGAAGCAGCCTTACCAGTAGGAGCGGCAAGCGCTATTTTACAACCTGGATATATATTAAATATTAGGGTTAATATTTTAGCTACAGTTGTGGTCTTGCCCGTTCCCGGACCCCCGGTTATTATATTGAAGTCATTTAACACACAATTGATTGTAGCAATCTTTTGCCAATTGGGCTCATTGCTTTTTTTATCACTTAATGGAAAAAGATCAATGACAACTTCTTTATTATTTTGTAGCAGATCAATTCTTTGCGGCAATTTTATTTTTTCATTTTGTACAAACTGCTGAATTCTTTGTATAATGATTGATTCATAATTAAAATAGCGTTGAAGGTAAAGATTATCGTTATGTAAAATAAAGGGTTGCTTATCCCCTCTTTCTCGACCAATTAATCTTTCATTTTTAAGTAAACTCTTATGATTTGCAATACTTGATTTGCCATAATAAAGAGAGAAGTCCTGATCATCTACAACTTCATTTAGCGCCAGACAAATATGACCTTCACTTAATTTTTTTGAAACAAGATATAAGAATGGCCTTAGTTTTTCATTTTTAAAATAAGCAGCAAATTGCTGGTGAACATTGTTGATTGTTAGCATTACTTTATTCTTGTAGCATTAGAATTAATAAATATCCCTACTTTTTATCAAACAATATTATTAAATAGAAAAGAGTTTATTCAAAAGCGGGTATGAGAACCAAAATCATCGGAAAAGGGAATAGAGACAGATGTGATATTTTAAATACCGTTAGAAATAGTTAAGCCATAATATGCTGTAGCAGCACTATAAATAAAATAAAATACTCGTCAACAACTTCAATATCAGGAATATTAAAATAATGAAACTAAGAGTATTTTGAAGACGTTTTGCTCTGGCTCTTTCTGAGGTACTTGTGTATTTTATATTTACCTGATTGAAGTAAATAAATTGAAACAAACGCCAGTTTTTGTTTTTGTAAAGGATGAATAAAATGGCCTTAATTAAAAATAAAACAGCCATTACAACAAAGCTGTAGTTCAAAATAAAATATATTAGATTGTCCAGCATAAGCGTTTGGTATTCTTATTAAAACGGCAAGCACCCGTTTTATTTAGCTTTTACCAAACTTAATTGAATTATGCAAAAGCAGGTATTAAATTTTAAAGCGCAAAAATTTGATTGAAAACCATGTAGTTATAAATTGAGTTGTTTTAAAAAAAGCAAACAATTATGATATGATTATCTCAATTTTACCCAACTACTTACGTTGTTATTCCTATCTACTGTTGACACAAAAAGGTTTTCATCGGCATTTACATCTACTTCTGAAAGATCTATATCAATTGTTTTATCAGCAGTAATTAATTCTATTAAAGTTGCGTTTTCTCTTACTGCCTGTGTACCTGCAGGTAATCTAAATAAAGCAAATTGCTTTATCTTTTCTGCACCGCGATAATAAATTCTAACAATATTACTGTCTATTTTCTCAATCAAGGGTGCTAAAGGAGCAATACTATCTATCCAGGGCATAGGTGGCACAATTGCAGGATATTGGTAGTAGTTATTTTGTAAACTATCGTTCCATCCATTGGGGTTGCTTTCAAAAGTTTTGCTGCTGAAAAATACACTCCCCATCACATTTTTATTTTGCCGCAATGCCTTTAATTGATTGGGAATTTCCTTTCGGCTTTTCCATGCTCCTTTTCTTGATTCCAACGTTCTATAAATGCCATGACCAATAAACAACTGTTTGCCAAATGTATTTTTTGACCACCAATCCATCAACATATAATACCCTACATAGCTGTGGGTGGTTTCCCAATAGAGTTGGGGTACTACATAATCAATCCACCCTTTTTGTAACCACAGCAATATGTCAGCATATAAATCATCGTAGTTGGTAACCCCGGCTTTTGAATTACTACCCCGGGGATCCTTATTACTGTTGCGCCATACACCAAATGGTGAAATCCCAAATTTGACTCTTGGGTTAATCTGCTTTATAGTTTTTGATAATAATAATATTATGCTATCCACATTACTTCTTCTCCAATCATTTTTCTCCATTCCTGCACCATAACGTGCATAGCTTACTTCATCATGAAAAACCCCTTCACCGGGATAAGGATAAAAATAGTCATCAAAATGTATGGCATCCACATCGTATCGTTCCAGTATATCTTTTACAACACGGTTAATATGCTCCCTTACTACAGGCAATCCCGGGTCAAATATTTTTTTTCCTCCGTAAGTGATAAACCATTGAGGAAAAAGGCGTGTGAGATGGCCCGGGGCAATAGTAGATTCATAAATATTGTTTACAGCTCTGTATGGATTTAGCCATGCATGAAATTCCATACCCCGCTTGTGGGTTTCTTCTATCATAAATAAAAGCGGGTCATAATAGGGAAAGGGTGCCACACCTTGTTTGCCGGTGAGATATTCGCTCCAAGGTTCCATTTTAGATGGATAAAAAGCATCAGCCGCCGGACGTATCTGCATAAGTATAGCATTCATTCCGTTTAGCTTATGAAGATCAAGCAACCTGATAAATTCTGCTTTTTGCTGTTCGGTTGGAAGCCCTTTTTTACTGGGCCAATCTATGTTTTCTACTGTAGCCACCCATACAGCCCTGAATTCGTATTGCGGGGGGGTCTGTGCAAATGAAGAATTAATAAAAATGTAAAAAATACTTAGTGAAAGAAAAATCCTCATATCCGTTTTGTATTGTCAACATTCAACTGCGATACTACTTTTTATCCCTTATTTTATCCAAAAGAATGTTTAGTTGTGTGATGTCTTCGTTTGTTAAATTATCAATTATTGAGTCTATCTTATCGGCATTTTTTTCCAGTCTGTGCAATAGTATCATGCCTTTGCTGGTAAGGCTTACATCCACCAACCTTTTATCATACTTATTGGTTTGCTTGTGTACCAAATCCTTTTTTTGCAATCTTTCTACTATTCGACTAGTGTCGCTCATTTTATCCAACATCATTTCTCTAATTTGCAAGGTAGATAAAGGATCAATTGACTGACGTAAAATTCGCAATATATTATACTGCTGTGGTGTTAAATCCTCTTTTTCCAGAAGTATTTTAACCTTTTCTATTAACCAATTGGAGGTGTAAATAATGTTTGCAAGTGATTTATGCCTGTTATTACGAAAGTAATTGTCCGGGAGTATCTTATTAATTAGCATAGCAAAAAAAAATTGAAAGTGCTTATAAAAAGTTAAGCTAACACATTCAAAGTTAACGTTTTAACTTATTCTTCCCATACTTTCAATCCTTCGCTACAATTAGCACATATATCTATGTTTTTTCGACTGGTCATCAGTTCTTTTCTGAACTGCCTGTAATTGTCATTATTCCATACTTCCTTAAAACTTTGTATCTGCAAATTTCCCAGTCTATGCATCGCATCCTTATCAAAACAACAGGGCACAACTAAACCATCCCACGATATTACATTGCCTTGCCACAATTTCCAGCAGTGGTTGCCCAATCCACTTTTACTTTTCATTTTCCCGTCTTTGCCCATTCTATATCTGCTGTATTTGTCAATAGATGGGATTAATTGGTTGGGGTCGTTTTCAAAATCATATACCTGTGCAGTTTTAAACCTTACCTGATCTACTCCTATATCTTTAGCCATTTGTTTTACTTCTTCAATCTGGTGCTCATTGTGTTTTACCACTAAAAACTGAAAAAATATAAATGGTGTTTTGCTTTTAAGCTCTTTTTTCCATTTTACAATATTGGCTGCTCCTTGTATAACTTTTTCAAGATTGCCTCCAACCCGGTATTGTTTATAAACATCCTGAGTTGTTCCATCTATTGAAATGATTAATCTGTCCAATCCGCTTTCTACCGTTTTTTTTGCATTAGCATCGTTAAGATAATGGGCATTTGTACTAGTAGCTGTATATATTCCTTTGTCAGAAGCATATTTTACCATGTCTAAAAAATCCGGGTTCAAATATGGCTCTCCCTGAAAGTAAAAAATCAGATAGGTAAGTTCTTTATAGATATCATCGATGGTTCGTCTGAAAAAATCCTGTTTAAGCATACCCGTAGGTCGTGTAAATGCACGTAAGCCGCTTGGACACTCCGGACATCTTAAATTGCAGGAGGTAGTAGGTTCTATGGATACCGAAATAGGATATCCCCATTGTATTGGTTTATTCAACAACCGGCTTAGCCGGTAGCTACTCCATACTTTAGTAGCATTCCACAATCTGGCGGGTGTAACTTTGCTTAATAAGTTTAGGCTATCAGTAAAATTAAAATAAGGCATCGCGGTAAAATTAAGATTATGCCCTTTAAAAACAGAAAATTGTGTGAGTTAACCCTGTTAAAAATGGCTTGAATGTGACATGTTAAAATAAATTCTGACTCATAAACTTATTTCAAAAGCACCATTTTCGCTGCAAACATGACAAGGCAATTGTAAACTGTCGCATTCCCTTTTCCATTTATTGGTTTTATAAAGGCTGTTTGATCCATCAATAATATACTGTTGGCATTCAAATGCAGCCGCTAATGCAGCTATACTAACCTTTGGGTTCTTAGTAAGAACAATAGCATCAAGCTTTATTGGTTTATCATTTTCAAAATGAAATGGTTTATCAACAACCAATAATCTTTTGTTCTCAAATTGAATGAAAGGCCTGCTTATATATAAATCTTTCAATGTTGCCGGTGTTATGGCCCTATATAAGGTACGACTGGGTTTTAGATGAAAATTTCTTAAATAACCATCCTGTGTCATAACAGAATCGCCAACAAATGCATAATGTCTTCCATTAATAAAGTCAATTGCTGTTTGCTTAGGTACATTGTACACAATCAGCTTTTGTTGTTTTCGTACATAAAATGCCTCTACGCCGTTTATAACAACAAATGCAAATAAACATGTAAGGCCGGCAAATAGAGCAAATTTTATTTTTTTCATTAACCAAATCGAAAAGAAAATGATAACTATATATAACAGGACTGTTTCTACAAGTGAAACTTGAATTTCATCTGTTACTGCAAATCTAAAACCGCTCATTAGTTCAATAAAGCTGTTCATGAAATGCAATAAAAACCCAGTGACCATTCCGCAAAACTTTGCAACTATAGCCCATGGTGACAAAATCAAAACCACCAACTCTGCAAATAAAACTATGGTTGACAATGGAACCACAACACAATTAGTAAGAAGAAACAGATTAGGAAACTGATGAAATGAAAAAAAGATAATTGGCACCGTAAGTATTTGTGCAGCAATAGTTACAGAGGTCAGCTTCCAAACAAAATCTATGAGTTTATTTTCTACATAAAACCAATTGTAAACAGGTTTAGAAAAAGCTACAATACTAACTACGGCTATATAAGAAAGTTGGAAACCAATATCCCACAGAAAATAAGGATTGAAACAAAGCATAACAAATGCTGACGAAGCCAATGTATTATAAACAGAGGATTTTCGGTCAATCGTTTCACCTAAAACAATAAACGAAAACATAACTGCTGATCGTAAAATAGAAGGAACAGCACCTGCTAAAAATGTGAATACCCAAAGTACAGCAAGAACAACAACAGGCTTCAACCATTTAGCCCATTTCTTTTTTTTGAACGGGCGAAAAAACAAAACCAATACCGCATAGATCATTCCTAAATGAAGGCCGGAAATAGCAATAATATGTACCACACCGGTATTACTATATGCCTGTACAAGGTCTTTGTCCAAATCATCTCTATAACCTATCAGCAATGCTTCTGCAACACCTGATTCTTTATCACCGGGAATAAACTGTTGCAGTTTGTTAATTGCTATTGTTCTTACATCATACAACCACTGCTGAAATGCATTGGTCTTCATTGATTTTAAAATAGCATAATCACCTGATTTCAGAAAAGCCTGATGGTATATATCCTTGAATGCATTAAACTGTCGATAATTAAAATTACCGGGGTTTCCAGAGTTTTTTATTTCCTGCAATGACTTATAGAAAATTACCTGAGATCCATAATTAAGTGTAGGTTGCGATGTACTGTCTTTTCCAAAATAAAGCAATACTTTCCCTTGTGCTTTTCGCCAGGTCCCATTTTTATAAACCGACTCAACTAATGCTTCTGCTTTATATGATTTTGCTTTTGCTACCAAAGGTTCCTGCAAGGTTGCCAAAACAGCTATAGAGTCTTTTGTAAAATGCCCCACCCAGTCTTTATTATGCGTAATGTCTTTTTGATACACCAATATTGCTCCAAAAAGAATAAGAGCAATATGTATTAGCCCACCTTGTATCCAACGCAAAGTATATCTGCGGGCAAAATTTATTCCTAAGAAAATTATCAAACATAAAATTGCAACAAGAAGAATAATAAGTAAAAGCTGTAGAGAAAGCCCGGCATAAAACTGAAAAATAATTCCTGCTATCAAAGGAATAATAAACCTTACAAAAGGCATTTCTTTCCAGAAATAATTCATTCAGTGTAAAATTTTAAATGAAATATTGCAAACAAAAATTGTCGAATATTATCTACTCAAGTGCATGCTTCTTTCCCTATATAACATTCTAAAATAAGGGTCGCGAAGGTCTTTAATAAACCGAATGGCTTCGCCTGTACTTTTCATTTCAGGGCCCAACTCTTTACTTACCCCGGGGAATTTGTCAAAACTGAATACAGGTTCTTTTATTGCAAAACCGGTTAGTTTTTTCTCAAAAGTAAAATCCTTCAGCTTCGCCTTATCCAGCATTACTTTGGTTGCAATATTTAGATAAGGTATCTGATAGGCTTTTGCTATAAAAGGTGTGGTGCGGCTTGCTCTTGGGTTGGCTTCAATAACATATACTTTGCCATCCTTTATGGCAAACTGAATATTTATCAACCCCTTTATATGCAAAGCCCTTGCTATTTTTTCAGAATAATATTCCATGGTGGAGATAACCAATGGCGTTAGGTTAAAAGCAGGCAAGACCGCATTACTATCACCACTATGAATGCCGGCCGGCTCTATGTGCTCCATCACCCCCATTACGTGAAAGTCTTCACCATCAAAAATGGCATCTACCTCCGCTTCCTGACAGCGGTCAAGAAAATGGTCAATTAATATTTTATTGTCGGGAATATGCTTAAGCAGACTTACAACTGCTTTCTCCAGTTCGTCGTCGTTTATTACAATGCGCATTCTTTGACCACCTAATACATAGCTGGGTCTTACCAATACAGGAAATCCAACCTTTTTTGCTACTTCTATGGCTTCATCTGCGGTATAAGCAGTTCCATATTCAGGGTAAGGAATTTCCAACTCTTTCAGCATATCACTAAAGCGGCCACGGTCTTCAGCTATATCCATGTTGTCAAACGAAGTTCCGATAATGCGTATGCCTTTTTGCTCAAGTTTACGAGCTAATTTAAGTGCTGTTTGTCCTCCCAATTGCACTATCACCCCATAAGGTTTTTCCAATTCTATTATTTCCCACAAATGTTCCCAATATACCGGCTCAAAATAGAGTTTGTCAGCTATATCAAAGTCTGTACTCACTGTTTCCGGATTACAGTTGACCATTATAGCCTCATAGCCACATTCTTTTATAGCTAAAAGACCATGAACACAACAGTAGTCAAATTCTATACCCTGCCCAATTCGGTTGGGGCCGCTTCCCAGCACAATTATTTTTTTCTTATCAGAAGGAACAGATTCGTTGGAGGATAATGTTTGATACATCAGCAGAAAGATTTTCCAAAAATATATTTTTTACGGCACTAATTTTTGAGGTGTTTGAAAGTTGTGAGTTATTTCAGCCCGGCCTGTTTATTATTCCATCTACCAGCATTGAAACTATAATATTTTCAAGATTATTACTTTCCACTTTATGGATTATACGGTGCCATTGGTCCACGGCCGCTATAGCATTTAGAATAACCATAACAATGCTGTTTGCATCCAACTGTTTTATTTCATTCGCATCAATTCCCTTTTGAACTATTGCCGTAAACCTTCTTCTATATTGCCTCCGCAGCTCCCGATATTGTGTAAGGCCAGGTTCTTCCAGCATACGCCAGTTTTGATCGGTTACATAAACATGTTCATAATTCACCATCATTTCATTCACATGAAAACGGATTATTTTTTCAACTTTTTCTGCTCCGGGCAGTTTTTCATTTTCTAGCTTTTCTATGTGAGCATGAAATTTTTTAAGGACTGTAAAGCAGATTTCTTTCAGTAGTTCATCTTTGGATTTTATATGATTGTAAAGACTTGCAGCCTCCACTCCCACCCTTGTAGCCAACTCTCTCATGCTGCTAGCTTTGTAGCCTTTCTCCTTAAATAAGCCTGCGGCAACGTTTATTATTACATCCCTTTTAGAAGAGTTATTGTCGTTCGATTTTATTTTTGCCATAAATACCTGATAATATCAAAGATAATCAAGTACTGTATCAGAAAAAATAGAAGAATTTTGTAGTCATTATTTGAATCTTTATTTAGCTATAGTGGCAGCCTGCCCCGAAAGCTTGGGGGTCGCACACTGTAACATTTTGTTTTCTATTGGGTATTTCCAACATTGTTGTTTTTTCCCCTATCTACAGAAATGTCTATAATTGAACAAAACATTTACCAAAAAATCTTAAATAATTCTCTACAAAAATTTAGATATCTACCTGCTTTGAATTTACATTTCCACCAAAAAAAATACTTCCAAACCTGTCAAATTCTTCAGGAGCATCTGTCGTAAAAAATTGCAGATTACCGCCTTTTGAACACCTGTTTTCCATTTCAGGATGTCGTTGCAGATAATCCTTTAAACTTTCGGCTACAATTTCACCTTGTGGTACCACTTTAATAGTACTGGGCAAAAAAGATTCAATTTTTTGCTGCATGAGCGGATAGTGTGTACAAGCCAAAAGAATGGTATCAATTTCCGGATCTTGCGCTAAAAGATTCTGAAGATTTTTTTGAATAAAATAATCAGCACCTGGAGAATTATGTTCCATATTTTCAATTAATGGAACCCACATTGGGCAAGCCTCCTGAAACACTTTAACTTCAGGATAAAACTTAGCGATTTCTATACTGTAAGATTTTGAGCGAACAGTACCTGTTGTACCTAAAATACCAACCTTACCTGTTTTAGTAAGCTGCCCAATTTTTTCTGTTGTTGGCCTTATAACACCCAATACCCTTCTATCATTATTACCACCTTTTATGTCATTTTGTTGTACACTTCTCAATGCTTTTGCTGATGCTGTATTACAAGCCAAAATAACTAAAGGGCAGCCTTGCCTGAAAAACCATTTAACAGCTTCTAATGTATATTCATAAACGGTTTCAAAAGATCTTGGACCATAGGGTGAACGGGCATTGTCGCCCAGGTATAAATAATCATATTGTGGCAGTTTTTTTACAATTTCTTTTAAAACTGTAAGCCCACCATAACCACTGTCAAAAATCCCAATAGGACCCATAGATATTGTATGTTTAATTCTAAAGCTTATTTGAATCAACCATTTAAGGTAACCTTTTTTTGTATGGCTTTTTCAAACAAAGCAAAAAGGACATTGCAAAAAGCAAAGTCCTTTTCTATATTTTGCCCTAAAGCATAAATGTATTAATTACGGTCTTTTTGTTCCCGGCTTACCGGTACCTTTTGAAGGAGGTGCTGAAGGAGTTCCGGCAGGTGATTCTTCTGCAGGTGGTGGACCTTGACTCTTCAGTTGGTCAGGAAGATTGATCTTCAATTCTTTTGCTACTTTTTCAAAAACGTTTTCAACCTTTGAGCCCATTTCATAAGATCCTGGCTTTAGGATTACAAGGTAATTAGTTCCTTGTAGCACTTTGCTGTAAGCACCTAGTACTTTCTCATACATTGGCGCTGCCATTTCCTGTCTTTTTTGCTCAGACTTTTGTTGAGAAATTTGTTGCCAATAAACAATAGTAGTAGCTATTTGAGAACGTTGATCCTTTTGATAATTTAAAACACTGGGAGATTTTTTAGCCGCAGAATCTGCTTTGTAAGTACTATCCAAACGGTTGTATTCCTTTACTGCAAACTCATATTCGCTTCTTAATGAATCCTGCTGGTAAATCTGAAGCATGCTATCCACCATACGATAACCGGGCATAGCCTGTACCATAATATCTATATCAAACACACCAATCTTTGGTGTTCCCTGTGCATTGGTGTCATTGGTTATAATTAATCCGGCAAATGCCAACATTACAAATAGAACTTTTTTCATTTTCTGGTTTTTAAAATTTGTTCATGCAGTATTTTATTTTGCTGCACGTTGCTTTTTAGAGTTTATATAAATGATTGATTACTAATTCTTTAATCCCAATTCTTTTAAAACCTCATCACTTTTATCAAGTTTTGGGTCGGCAAATATAACAGTTATACCTTCACTTTTATCCAATACAAAGTCATAACCACGGTTTACCGCAACTTTTTGTATGGCATTATATACTTTATCCTGAACAGGCTTTACTAATTTTTGCCTTTCTTTAAATAAGTCCCCTTCATATCCAAAACGTTTTTTTTGTAATTCGCGAATTTCTTTTTCGAGGTTAAAAAGCTGATCTTCTCTTTTCTTTTTTAACTCATCACTTAGCATATATTGTTCTGCATCAAAATTGCGGTACATAGTGCTCAATTCTGTTTGTTTATCATCAATTTCTTTTTGCCATTGAGCACTTGTTGCGGCAAGCTTTTTATCGGCATCTTTATATTCAGGCATTTTATCCAAAATATATTTAGTGTCTATAATAGCATACCGCTGTGCCTGTACTGTCAATGAAAGACAAGCAAATGATAAAACGATGAAGAAAAACTTTTTCATGGAAAAAATATTGATTTAATAATTTTTTACTACTCAGGTTCAAAGCCTAGCATAAAGGTAAACCTTGCTGCATCCTTTAATCCACCTGCAGGTGTGTACCTATCCAAACCTATGCCATAGTCAAAACCTAACAAGCCAAACATTGGTAAAAAGAACCTCATACCCACACCCACAGAGCGCCTTAATTTGAAGGGGTTATATTGTTTGGTATCGTACCAACCATTTGCTGCTTCAAAGAAAGTTAATGCATATATTGTACTTCCGGCACTTAGGCTCAATGGATACCTTAGTTCCATTGTATATTTGTTAAATATAGTAAAGAATTTAGAAGCACTTTGCTGATCGGGATTTATTTTAGGATTACTGTTTTCATAAACAGGATATCCTCTATGTGCAATGATATCGTAACCAAGCAAAGCAAAGTTGTTGCTCAAACCTGCATCTCCCACCTGAAAACGCTCAAACGGTGATATTTCCAATTTGCTGTTATAACGGCCTATATAACCATATTTTACAGCTGCTTTTAGTACAAATTGCTTATTTTTTTCCGGACCGCCTGCTTTACCAATAGGCACATACCACTCGCCGGTATATCTCCACTTATGGTACTCAACAAACTCGTATGGGTTTCGTGATGTTTCTACATTTTTATTAAACAATGAAAAAGGAGGAGTGAACTGTCCACTTAGCAAAAAAGTAGAACCGCTGGTTGGAAATAAGGGTTGATTAACAGATGAGCGTTGCAAGGCAATTTTCAAGTTGAAGTTATTAGATACTCCGTTGCTAAAACCTTGAAATATTTGGTAATCCTTCAGCACATAACGGGTGTAATTCAACGATGTCACAAGACTGAAATAATCATCGGGCCACTTCAGCTGTTTTCCCAGGCTAATGCTTAGACCCGAGGTACGTAGGTAAGAATCGTTTTCACCAAAAATACTTTGACCAGTTGAACTGTTGAATGATCCGTTTCTAAATTTAGTATCATAAATACTAAATGTAAATGAGTTCCTTTTTTTACCCCCTAACCAAGGCTCTGTAAAGGAAAAGTTGTATGAACGAAAAGCCTTTCCATTACTTTGAAATCTTATACTTAATCTTTGGCCATCACCTGTTGGTAATGGTTGCCATGCAGATTTTTTAAGTATATTATTGATAGAGAAATTATTAAACGTAATACCCAATGTTCCTGTAAGACCTATACCCCCACCCCAACCTGCACTAAGTTCTAATTGGTCACTTGACTTTTCTTCTACAGTCCAGTTAATGTCAACAGTACCATCGTCAGCATTTGGCACTACACCCGGATTTATTTTTTCCTGGTTGAAGAAGTTAAGCTGCGCCAATTCACGTGTGGAGCGTATGATGTCTGACCGGCTAAATTTCTCACCCGGTATAGTTCTAAGTTCACGGCGAATTACGTGTTCTTTAGTTTTATCATTTCCTGCAATGCGAATATTTTTCAATGTAGCCTGCGGACCTTCTACAATTCTGATTTCATGGTCAATGGTGTCATTATAAACTGCCGATTCTACAGCTTCTGCCCTAAAAAAAAGATATCCATCATCCATATACAAACCACTGATATCACCACCTTCAGGTGATAGTTGTTTACCAAGTTTTTGGTTCAATATGTCAAGGTCATAGACATCCCCTTTTTGAATACCAAGTACATTGGTTAAAATACTATCAGAGTATTTTGTATTACCCTTAAAAATCATGTTGCCAAAATAATATTTATGCCCTTCATTTACTTTAATCTTGATATTCAGGTTTCCTTTACTGTTGGTTGTGATTACAGGATCTCCAACAACTTCAGCATCGCGGTAGCCTAATGAGTTATAGTATGCAAGTATTTTTTCTTTATCTTCTTCAAACTTTTTTTGGTCAAACTTAGCAGAAGAAAAAAGTTTCATTCTTACATAAGGATCTAGCAGTTCTTTTGTTTTTGTAAAAGATAAAAAACCATTGTGGCGCAGATAATCGTCAAAAGTGAGATGCTTACCGGTAATTTTTCCTGTACTATCTTTTGGGGCATGAACAGAAAGGCGGGTCATTTCTTTAGTACCCTTCATTTGCTTCTTTAAACGCAGGTCAGAAATACTTTCATTTCCTTCAAAATAAATATCGCTGATTTTAACTTTCTCCCCTTTATCAACAACAAGGGTCAGAACAACTGAATTTTCAATTTTGGGATCGTTCGTTTGTTCAATAGTCGTTTTTACCCCTCGGTAACCTTTTTCTACATAATATTTTTCTACCGCTTCTACTGCAGAACGGCGGTTATTTTCGGTAACAATTCTACCTCTTATAAGACCAACTTTTTGGGTTAATTCTTCTGCCTGCCCTTTGGGAATTCCTTTAAAAGTAAAAGATGAAAGCCTGGGGCGTTCAGTTACAACTATTTCTACCCAAATATTTAATCCCTCTACTTTGGTAATAAAAATTTCTACATTACTGAAATAGTTTTGTTTCCAAAGGTTGTTGATAGCCTTAGCAAAGTTGTCTCCACCCGGAATTGGGACATCGTCTCCCACATTAATATTAGCAATACTAATAAGTAGAGCAGCATCAAAAAACTGATTGCCGGTAACATCTATTTTAGCAACCTTATAACGGCGGGGCGTTTTTTGATTGAAAATATTTTCAAGGTTTACATCTATAGATTTGGGTTCTGCACCCGGGGGTACAACCTGTGCCGAGGCATAAGAACCTACTGTGCAAACAGCTAAAAATAAAAGAAATGGTTTGTAAATAGTGAGCATCAACAATTCGGGTTTGGGTGTTTTCCGTGCTGTAAGCAGCTTTCGGCAGATTTACTTCATCCAAACAGTGGCAAATTAACGGCAATATTTAAAAAGTGTTTGTTAAATAGTAAGCCTTTATATGAGGCTAAGAGGTGTAATTTAGCTTTGTGCCTGAGGAGTCACCTGTTCACTTATTTTCCCAAAGCGTCTTTCCCTGCCTTGAAAATCAATAATAGCCTCGTATAGGTTGTCTTTTCTGAAATCGGGCCAACGGGTATTGGTGAAATATAATTCAGCGTAAGCCAACTGATACAGCAGGAAATTGCTGATACGATATTCTCCGCTCGTTCTTATCATCAATTCAGGGTCAGGGAACTCACTAGTGCAGAGATATTTTTCTAATGTATCATAATCAATTTTTTCGGGTTGCAATTTTCCCTCATGCACTTCAGAAGCTATTTTCTGTACTGCGTTTAGCAATTCCCATCGGCTGCTGTAACTAAGCGCCATTACCAGGTTTAGTCCTGTATTTTGACTGGTCATCTGCCTTGCTTCCACCAATTCATCAAAAGCATATTTTGGTAGCAACGACATATCACCAATAACATGTAGTTTAATATTGTTTTTATTAAGAGTATCAACTTCGTGACGTATGGTATCTACCAATAACTCCATAAGACCATTTACCTCATTCACCGGCCGGTCCCAGTTTTCGGTACTAAATGCATATAGGGTAAGATATTCAATCCCCAATTCGGCGCAGCCTTCTACTATATTTCTTACACTCTCCACACCGTGAAAATGTCCAAACAAACGGTCTTCGCCTTTTTCTTTTGCCCAACGACCGTTACCATCCATTATAATAGCTATGTGCCTGGGAAGCCGAGAAGTGTCTATTTGATCTTTTAAGTCTTGCATGGTGAATATGGGGAATTAAAATGCAAAGTTAGCAAAACCGATTTTGTTTGTGTGCTTCATTATCAGCTTTGTACCCTATTTTTGTTTAAATATAAAACATTAAATTTATGCAGGAAATAATTGATCAACTTACTGAAAAAGTAGGCATTACCCCGGAACAGGCAAAAAAAGCTGTAGAATCAATTGCTGATTACGTAAAAGAAAAATTTCCAATGCTTGGTGGGGCTGTTGACCAGATTTTTATGGGAGAATCCTAATTAAAAAATTAATAACTGACAAGCAAAAAGAAAGCCCAAAACATTCTAGTTTTAGTTCTTTTTTCTATACAGCAATATTCCCAATTTATGTATTTAGGCTAATTGAATAAAAGTAGATTAAAAATCACAATTTATATACTTGCCCATTTTCCAATAATGCAAGGATTTAAGTTGATGACTTTCATTTCTTCATATAATTATATACAGTTTCATAATATTATCATCTATTTCTCGTTTACCTATTTCATCTAGATACTTTTTTCAAAAAAAAATTGAATTAAAGTAATAGTATCCGGTATTGATTACAATTATTTCTGTAATTTTTGCCCCCAAAAACAATTATTTATTAATCCAAAGATTATTCATCAACAACCGAAAAAACTAGAACAATGAAAAAAATTATTTTTCCTCTATCCCTATTACTTGTAACGATTACCTCTTTTAGTCAGGAAACAACTACAGTTGCATCTCCACCTAAACAAAAGAACTTAAATGCCAAAAGAAGTATTTATGATTTGCCGAATGAAAAGTTAGCTCCTTCAAGTACTTTAGAATTTAATGCTACAGCATTAACTACTAATTTTACTATTCCTCTAATAAGATTCAATCGTTTAAATGCAGCTACAAGAGCCTTGGAAGATCGAATAGGTAATGTGTCTTTTTTCAACTCCGTTGGAGCAGGAGTTTGTCTTTCTATGGGTACCTTAAAAGTAGTTACCGATGCAGAATCAAGAATTATTGACAGAGAAATGATTAACACAATTGGCCTTCAGCTTGGCTTTTTGTTCTCATCCAATACATCGCAGGGAACAAGTCAAAATGTGTTTGCACCAACACTTAGCTTATCCTTACTTAACTTACAGTTAGGTGTAGGTTATGAATTAGGCAAAAGAGGACTTAATGAAGAAAAAGCGTTTTTAACAGTCGCCTATGGCATCCCTGTTGCTAAATTAATCCGGGGTGGATTCTTTGTATTCCGTCGTTCACCTAGCCCTATTAAAAATAACGCTTCCGGATTTATGAATCAATAAGAACTTAAATTTTTTAAAATAATATTTAGCCGCATGAATTTTTCATGTGGCTTTTTTGTTTGCTACATTTTACTTTTTAGTAAGAAAAATAGTTTAGCTCCTCTTGAATATGTATTGACACGTTAACCATGTCGCGACAAAAAAACCCTTTCGCGACAATTCTATTTCATTTTTTGTCGCAAATTTGGTATATGTGATAAATAGTATTGGTCTCCTTTAGAAACTCAAGAGTGCATGTGACAAAAACTTAACTTTCAGCCTTCCTTATTCCGGTTGCTAAATGAATCAGAGGCGGGTTCTTTGTATTCCGTCGTTCGCCAAGTGCTATAAAAAGTAACGCTTCGGGGTTTTTGAATCAATAAGAACTTAGATTTTTTAAATAATATTTAGCCGCATGAATTTTTCATGTGGCTTTTTTGTTTGCTACATTTTACCAAGAACACACTAAATAGAAAACAAGTATTTTAAAATTACACCAAATAAAAAACCCCAACATTGCTGTTGAGGCTTTTTAAAGC
>JANPGE010000160.1:0-9521 GCA_031423805.1 Segetibacter sp.
TGTCTTTGTTCATACTCATTCATAATGATTTTATGTGAGTATCAACATTTTATGTCAAAGAACTATGAAAACTGTTACCTATGTTCTGCTACACTAAAAAGTGTAACCTATGTATTGCTATTTATCACCTAAACCCTAAACTACGTCAGCTCTTCAAAAACCCCAACTCATACACCATCGGTTGTAGTTTTTCTGTAAGGGCTTTATAGGCTTCTTCAAACGGTCTAAAGCTGATAGGAGGGAAGTCGCTACTTGCATTGCGGGCCTGTAGTGCTTTGCGTATCTGGTACCAACCTACATCGGGGCGGTTAAGTTTTAGTTCGTCACGTACGGTGTGTACATCTGTATGGGCAAAATAGGCCTGCCATAGTTTTTTGCCTTGAAGCCCCACCAACCTCCCCAAAGGGGAGGCGTCTGCAAAAAGCTTTGCCTTTAGTCCAAGGGTTTCTTCTTCGGGTTTCTTAGCCCCTCCCTCGGAGGGGTTGGGGAGGCTGTACTGCACCATAAAATCACTCTCAAACCTGTCGGGGCTGCCGACTTCTTCTTCGGTATAGGGGATAAAATGATTTACTATGCTCCACTTTTTTCCATTCCATTCTAAATCGTTTGCACTGGCAGTTCGTTGGCATCGATTAAACAACATCCACACCAAACAATCAGTTTTAAATTCTTCTGTTAATGGTTTATTCGGTTGGAGAAATTGATCTCTATCGTTAAGCCAGGTTGGTTTTACTAATCTTCTAACAGAAAATATTATTGCAGCTTGCCAAAGGTTTTCTTCATTAATATAAAAGCCATTCCCTCCTCCATATGGCGAAGAAAAAATAATAGTTTGTTGTTCGGCATGTTGTAAATCATTTACACCACAGTACATGTAAGCAATTGCCTTATCTGACCAATTTTTCACTCTTGGATTTGTTTCTGATGGAGAGATTGAATTTCTTAGTGGAATAACATCTACTTTATTTGCCTTTGGCCTCTTTAGCCAAACATTTAAAAATTTATTGTTAGGCAAATTGTAAAATAATTTTTCTCCTATTGGTTGTGCATCTTTATCTAAAACATCTACTGATATTTCAGTAATTGGTGTCTTAACTTTTATATTTTGATTTGTTTCCCAAATTAAAAACCCAATTGGAAATTTACCTGTTAATCCTTCAAATGCTTTGTTATGAACAACAAACCCACCTAAATATTTGGCATTCCAAATCTGTCTAAACTTTTCAAAATTTGGTGCATTAACATACTTCATTGTGCTAAACATGGCTAATGTTGCCGTTGGGATTTCCATTGCAATTCTTGCTAAAAACTGTGTAAATAATTCATTGCTTGCTTTGCCATAATCTTGCATAGACGTTGCTGCAATTTTTGTTTTAGCAACTCCTTGCTTATTTTCTGCATCAACTCCCTTTGCAATATTTTCAAAGTTTGTAGCTTCAGCATACGGCGGATTAATTAACACCAAAATCTTTTTTCCTACGGCAATGGCTTTGCGTAAGCCTTCGGGTATTTTATTGGTAATAGTATAATCTATTTTGCCCTCATCGGTTATATCATCGTTTAGGTAGTCGTATTGAAAACGTTGGGCTGCCACACAGGTTTTGGTGGCTTTCATTACATCTACATCGGCCTGGTCCAGCGTACTCATGTATATGTTGCGTGGGTTGCTGTGTTTTACTTCCAGGTTGCCTACGCCGCAGCACATATCCCACACTATATATTCCTTTTGCCAGTTGTTGCCCAGTGTTTCGGTTAGTTTATCGTATGCTTTGTCCACCACAGCAAGTGGAGTGTAGTAGGCACCTTTAAAGCTGCGTTCGTCTATAGGTATCAGGCTATCCCTGCGCTCCAGCAGGTAATCCCTGTATTCAGATTTTGGTGGTTTGTGGTATATGGCCCAAAACTGCCGGTAGCCTTCTTTGTTGCCCAGTTCATAAACACTGCCGCCCAACAGAAACACAGGTGCATTGTTTTTGTGCATGAGTGCAGCCGTAAGGTTGTCGTGGGTAGCAGTAGTGCCGTCGTGCATAATGTCAGCAAAAAACAACAGGGCATAATCTTCTTCTTTTACCCCTTTTATTTCGCGGCCTATATTGGCCACCCATTTGTCAAACACCTGTTTCAGGTTGTCGGGTGTTATTTGTGTACGAATGATATCACCTTTCTGAATAGCGTTTTTAATGGTGCTGATAAATTCCTGTTCGTGGGTTTCTATTTTAAAACCTACAAAGTGGGTACCAATGTGTGCAGAAATGGCATCCAATGCTTCCTGTGTATAGCTGCTTGCACTCTTGCCCCATTTAATAGTTTTCTTTTCGAGAAATGGTTTTACATCAGCCGTTTTCATAATGGCGGCTTTCCTGGTATCTATCACACACAAAAACGGCGGCACATATTCACCCTTGTTGAGCGCTTGTTGCACATAGTGCATCAGTTGGGTAAACATGGCGTAGGTGCTGTATTTGCTGTTGTCTTTGGCCTCAAACCATATCTCTTTGGTCTGTATGTCTATCAGGTTTTTAGAATAACCCTTTAGCCCTAGCGCTTTTATGTAAGCATCTTTTACATCTTCTTCGCTACGGGCTTGTTGCAGTTTATCGTAAAGCGTCATTCGTTTGTGTATATTTTAACAGCAATAATTTATTGCCTCTTTGTGCATCATTTTTATAGAGGCAATTTACAGGTAAAATAATTTTGATTAATATTTTATTTCGCCTTTGCAGGGTGTTTTCCAAACAACGTATTGGCATCAACTTAAAAAGCCTGAAAGGCTTTTGCCTGAATAGCCACGGGTGCAACCCATGGAACCCGTATTATTGACGACCCCAACGGGGTTGCACAATGCAAAAGCGTACAAATAGTCCAACCCCGTTGGGGTTGTAACCGAGAAATGCTGCAATCCACTATCGTAGGTTTCACCCACGGCTATTCAAATGTTACCCTTTTTGGGTAAAAGAAAAACCTGTAAAACCCTTACTGGAAAAGAATATTTTGGCCATTTCAGTTTTAAATATGTTGACGTTAATGCGAACAACAGGATTGCCACACACCTGCAAAGTTTACTGATCCAAATTGTACTCAAAACACTGGAAAAAGCCTAACTTTATCTCTTACTTGTTTAACCAAAATATAATTTCGATTCCACTGATTTATTCACCACAAAAAATACAGTATCTCCATTGTTATTTTTTGTACAAACTAATTGTTTATGAAAAAATATTTTCACCAATTATCAGCAGTATTAATTTTCTCATTATTACTGTCTTCAAATTTATTTGCACAAAATAACCTGGCGGCAGGCGATTTGGCCTTTGTGAGTTACCAGTCAGATACTGACCCGACAAATACCTTTTCTACATCTGTACTTGATTTTGATGATCGGTTTTCCATAGTGGTGCTCAAGCCTGGCGGGCTTGCAGCCGGTACCGTAATTTATATTACCGACAGGGGATGGGACGGCCCCAACAACATTTGGCTTGATGAAGCTTACCCGCCATTTACGTTTGGAATAGGTAGCGAAGCTGTAATCAAATGGGTTATACCGGCCGGAGGTATTATACAGGGAAAAGAGGTTTTCTTTATAGGTAAATATCATGATGAACTGCCTGCGGGGTCCGAATATTATCAGTGGTTTGCCTATTCTGATGAAAGCGGAACCACCCCGCTTGGTACTATCACCAATGAAACACCTATCGTTCCTACGAGCATTCCACCGCCCAATGGCTTTACAGATGGTATGAGCCTTTTTAGCGCCGGCGATAATATTTTGGTTTTTCAAACAGGCCCACCGGCAGGGGCACCAACCAATTATAATGATGCAACACGAAGATTTATTACAGCAATACTTGCTAATATACGCCCAACAAATGTGGGAACTCCTACCAGTTATGCATCCTGGGATGTAGCTCCCAATGTTCAAAACGAAAGCAGCATTCCTCCGGGTTTGATAAACGGACAAACATGCTTTCTAATGTCACCTGGCCCTTTACCCCATCCAACAGCACCGGTACCCGGAGCTGTAGAACCCGATAATGGAAAATTCAGCAATTGTGCATTATCCAGTGCAGGTGCCTGTACGGCATTGCAGATGGCAGCCATCATTTATAATATTGCCAACTGGACATATAGCAATAGCGTCTTTCCTGTAGGCACATCAAGCAGTAAGTGTACTTATACACTATCATTGCCTACCCCCACTATAACCCCCGGTTCGGCTACCACATTTTGCACAGGTGGATCTGTTGTGCTATCATCCAATTCTGTCAGCGGCAATCAATGGTATGTAGGCGGCAACGCTATCAACAATGCTACCAATCAAACTTTTACAGCATCTGCAAGCGGCACTTATAGAGTAGTGGTCACCTCCAACGGGTGCAGTTCTTCACCTTCTGCAGGTACAGCTGTTACGGTAAATGTGCCAACCACATCAGAAACCACCATTTCCATTTGCAATAAATACACCTGGAACGGCACAGAATACAAAGAATCGGGGGATTATGTATTTCACACTACCAATGCTGCAGGATGCGATAGTGCAGCTACTCTACACCTGACCATTTTATCTGTGACCTCAAATATAAGCAAGACTGATGCTACCTGCTTTGGTACAGGTACAGGGTCTATAACTGTAACACCAACCTATGGCGTAAGTCCGTTTAGTTATCGAATAGGTACTGTGGCAGCCTACGGGGCTTCCAATACTTTTAATAACCTGCGGGCGGGCAGTTATAGGGTATCTATATTAGATGCAAACGGTTGTGCCGGTATCACCAGCCAGGTAATCATTACACAACCCATTGCCGTAACCGGTACTTCGGTTGTAACCAATGCAACCTGTTATGGTTTAGCAAATGGGTCAATAACTGTAACACCAACAACAGGCACTGCACCTCACACTTACAGGCTTGATAATATCGGTACATTTACATCATCTAATGTATTTAATAATGTTAATGCCGGGGCTTACCGGGTATATATAAAAGATGCAAATAGTTGTGTTGGCAGTATTGTAGTAACCGTAACGCAGCCAACCAAAGTAAGTGGCACTTCTACCAAAACAGACGAGACATGTCCCAATGCTAAAAATGGTTCTATAACAGTAACGGGTGCAGGGGGTACAGCACCTTATAGTTACCGATATGGAGGAACAGGTTCATTTACCTCAAATAACACTTTCAACAACCTGAAAGCAGGTAGTTACAGGGTTTATGTAAATGATGCCAATGGCTGCAGCGGATTTTCTATTCTCACCACAGTAGGGCAAACATCGGGTTCGTGTTTTACAGCAAGGACTGGTTTGCCGGAAATAGAACCATCAAATTCTAATCTTAAAGTATCCATAACACCTAACCCAAGTAACCGCCAATTTACCCTTCAGGTAAATTCAACCAAGAAAGAAAGTGTGCAAATAAGGGTAATGGATGTTAACGGAAGAACAGTTCATACTATCAAAGGAATAACTGAAAAAATGTATCGCTTTGGCGAGCAATTTGCTCCGGGTTTGTATATGATTGAAGTAAGGCAAGGGGAGGAAGCGAAAACTTTGAAAGCTGTAAAGAATTAGGAGTTAAGAGTTAAGAGTTATGAGTTAAGAATTATGAGTTAAGAGTTATGAGTTAATAAAATTTTCAATGACTTATTGACTATTGACTTATTGACTAAACAAAAAAAGAGCCGCCCCGACTAAATGTTGGGGCGGCTCTTTTTGTTGTTGTAAGTCCAGATCAATAGTATATTTATAGCCTAATCTTTGGGTTCCCACAATTGAATTTTATTTCCTTCTATGTCTAAAATATGAACAAATTTTCCATAATCATAATCCTCAATTTTGTCCACGATAGTTACGTTTTCTTTTTTTAATTCTTCAACTAATGCTTCTAAATTATCTACTCTATAGTTTATCATAAAGTCTTTGGCTGATGGGTCATATAGTTTTGCCGCTTCGGTATTCACATTCCATTGTGTAAGGCCCTTCTTCTCCGGGTCATCAAGTTGCCGCCACTCAAAACTTGCCCCATAAGGACCTGCATTCAGACCCAGGTGCTTGTTATACCACTCTTTTATTTTGTTTGGATCCTTGCATTTGAAGAAAATGCCGCCAATTCCTGTTACTTTTTTCATTGAGTATAGTTTAGTTATTTTTCAAGAATGCTTTTCAATGCCAGCAAACTACCATCCATATCTTTCGGAAAGTTTTTTTCTGTCATCGGTATCATTAGGTTCAATGGATATTTCAATTTGCCCCAATTGAGCATGTTTACTTTTGTTTCATTAGCTGACAAATATGCTGACTCAAATATAACACTTGCTAAAACACGCATTGGTTTTACAAACCGGATTTCTGTTATAATTTTTTACCTTCCCCAATGTCTATAATTTCCTTTTCGCCCGGGCCTGCACTTTTGTTTCCGCTCCATAAATAAATATTACCAACTGTTCCGTCGATTCCTGTAAAATCCTGAATAATAAACTACAAATTAATTCACTTTACTTTGTAAGGCTTGCAATTATGAGTCAACCCTTGATGCGACCTTTAAATATTCATATCGCTATTCTCCATTTCTGCACTAAGAGAATCGCTTCTTTTGGGCAAGGGTGCATGCATATTAATACTGTTTACATTTTTAATCTGTTTCAACATTTCAACACAGTTATCTACTATTTCTCTGGAGGTGCGTTGTATATATTCGCTCTTTTTAAATTGCATTACATTCTTATCCATGTCTTCGGCTGTCCACCCTCTGCTCCAGCCTAAGAAACTAAAAGGGGGAAAGGTGAAACCCAGATCAGTAAAGAAACACATCATTTGCCCGGCAACCTGTTGTATGTTATCTTGTCCGCCGGTTATAATAAAAGAAGCAAGTTTGTTTTTTACAAGTATTTTATTGCTGATGGTTATTTGATTTTGCACACAATTTAACCGCTCTGCCATTTTGTAATACAGTGCAGACGCATTTCCCCACCGTATAGGAGTTGATACAATTACAATATCGGCCCAGAGGATCATGCTTTCATATACTTCTGTCATGCCGTCTGCAGGATCCATTTCGGTTATACTGCATGGCCAGGTACAGGCATGGCTATGTTGCGAATAATAGCCTTCGCAATTTCTAAATTCCAGTTCACGGAGTTTTACCATTTTAGTAGCAGCACCATATTTTTCCTCTGCATATGCCAGCGACTTTTGCAACGCATCTTCTGAAGTTGAAAAGCGGGGTAGGGCAGAAGATAAATTTGTTGTGCTGATGCCGAGAATATTCAGGCTGTTTTCAGAAGTCTGGTATTTTAGTTTTATCAGGTCTTCCAGCAAAGGGTTGTTTTGATGTTTTCGGTGTGCCTTTACAATTGGATCTTCACTTACAAGGATAAATTCCCCTTCTACTTTTACCTTATACAATGCCTGCTGATCCGGAAAACCGGGTGGCGCACTGCCTGTTTCAATATTATACTCCCAACCATGCCAAGGGCAGGTTACATACATGCCTTCATATTTGGCACTTACTGCCCCCAAACCCAACGGCCCGGCCTTGTGCAGGCAGGCATTGGCAATAGCAGATATTTTATTGTTGAAATGAAAAAGCGCTATTTTCTTTTTGCCAAGGTTTACTATTTTTTGTGAATTGTGGGGCAATTCATCTTTGGTGCAAACTTTTATAAATTCCATTTTACATTTTTTATGTACAATTATTTCCTAAAAGACATTCAAGCCTTTTATAGCAAACAATTTAAAACAAAAAAAAGGACAAAACAATTTTTAAATTAGTGATCCTCTACTTTGGGGAGATTGTGTTTGGTTGGTTGAGATATTACTTGCTCCGATTGTTTTTTTTAAAGTGCCACCCACAAGGTCTTTGCTTGCAGGTTCTTCAGAAAATTCTATCAGAAAACTGGTATTGCATTTTACATTTAAGTCAGCTTCACTAAGACTTAACCGGCAAGGGGACGACACTTAATACTGTGTAAATAAGTTGGGATAATCTGTAATAATACCATCAACTCCCAAGGCTATCAACTTTCTCATTTCGGTTTTATTATTTACAATGTAGGGTATAAATTTAATGCCTTTTGCAGCGCATTCTTTTACCAGCCCATTACTAACTCCCAGAAGATCTATGGTAAATATATCGGGTTTAAATCCAAGTTTTTTGAGCCTGTCAGACAATGTAAGTGAATCCTGACTATTGGCAGTTAATGATAGTTTTATGCCCGGGTAATTTTTGTGCATGTACTGCAAAGCCCTTACATCAAATGAAGTTATACTAACCCTTGAGCTTATGTTTTTTTGGATTATAACTTCCATAACCTGATCCACATATTTAGGTAATGAAGCATAGTATTTACCATCATTATCCCGTGCAGATTTTATTTCAATGTTATAGTAAACGGGTAATTCGCGGTTGATCTTTTGGGCATATTTTTCGGATGCTTCTATTACATCTGATAAGAGTGGTTTATAAGTTTTGATTTTTTTTTGGTGGGGAAATGCAGGGTAGTATTTAGATCCTACATCATATTTTTTTATATCAGCATAGTTCATTTTATAAAGAACCAGATTTTTTTCTTCTGATTTTTCTATTGGTCTGCCACTTGGTGTAAGGGTAATTTCTGATATAAAAACCGGATCGTGACTTACCACTACCTTTTCATCTTTACTAATATAGGTATCCAATTCTAAAGTAGTTACCTGTAAATCCAATGCCTTTAAAAATGAAGGAATAGTATTTTCAGGCATTAAACCCCTTGCACCCCTATGCCCCTGAATGTTTATATTATTTGTTGGGAAATAAGTGTCTTTCTGGCAACCGGTAAAAACTAAAAAAATAAATAATAATCGCTTCATAAAAAGGGATTATAAAAAATTATACCATCATTTTGGGTACACTTTGCCTTTAGGATACATCATTTAGTTCGCTTAATATTTGTTCTTATTAAAATTATAATTAGCAAAAATTAAGGGGTAATCATGTAGTGAAAATATTTCCACACTAGAAATAAATGGAAATAACGGAAATTTACATTGACAATTTGGGTTAGTAATTGAACAATACTTTATAATTTTAAAACATTAGATGAATTTCTCCTTTTACCAATTGAATGATTAAGCTACTTCAGAAGAAGTGTATCAAAAGAGACAATATTTATTTCAATGTAGCCTCTTGAAAATGTTATTATCTATTGGTAGGTTTTCTTTTTCAAATAATTCCTGATTTGCTAATTATCTCCCTTATATTTTCATAGGAATCAGTCAAATATTGTTGCAAATCTGAATTCTTAATCCACTTTAATTCTAAAATATCCTCTTCTGTTTGGGGAACTAAAGTTTGTTCATCATTCACTTTCATCTCATACCAATGCGTATCTTTTTCATAAAGTATATTATCCATGGTATATTTATGATTGGTTATGCCAATCAACTTGCCGAGATGAATATTTGTTAGGCCTGTTTCTTCTTCTACTTCCCTTACAGCGCAGGCTTCTATGGTTTCGCCTTCATCTAATTTTCCTTTTGGTAAATCCCATTT
>JANPGE010000161.1:0-2101 GCA_031423805.1 Segetibacter sp.
CAGGAACTGTAGAATACACTTACGATGCAGCAGGCAACCGGATAGGTAAAACTGCCAGTAACAAAACAACGGTGTATGTACGCGATGCCAGCGGCAACGAAATGAGCGTGTACGAGCAAACCGGCAGCGGCACCACTGCACAAATAGAAACCGACCTCTATGGCAGCCGCCGCTTAGGCTTGCAGACTGCGCATACAGTGCCCGATGTAAATATAACTTTGGCAAATGGTGATATTGCTACATTAAGTACCTTTACCCGTGGAGAAAAGATCTTTGAACTAAGCAATCATTTGGGCAATGTATTGGTGACTGTAAACGATAGAAAACTACAGCACACAACAGACAACTCTACAGTTGATTATTGGGAGGCTGATGTGGTGAGTGCGAATGACTATTATCCATTTGGGATGACTATGCCGGGGAGAGAGTATAATGCGGGGAGTTATAGGTATGGGTTTAACGGGAAGGAGGATGATAATGACATAACCAATGGGGGGCAGGATTATGGAATGAGGATTTATGATAAGCGGTTGGGGAGGTTTTTGAGTGTGGATCCGATTACAAAAGATTATCCTGAATTAACGCCTTATCAGTTTAGTAGCAATACGCCTATACAAGCAATAGATTTAGATGGACTAGAGAAATATGTAGTAACAGTGAGGGCTTTTATACCAATGGCATTTTTGCCAAATCCAGCTCCTTGGGTTTCTCCTGGTGTAAAAGGCGATGATAGAAATTATTATTCTGTTAATAGTACTGCATATAGGACAGAACAGAAAGTAAATGTGAATTTTGATAATAATACAGTTACTTATTCAAGTAATAGGGCAAATGGGTCTACTGGCCCTGATGCAAAAGGTAACGAAATGAACCCACCACAACACTCGGATCCTACTGTAGCAGGCCCTATACCCACATATGACAAACCCGCACTTGAAAAGGGTACTTCAACGACTGTTTATCTTAAAGCAGATGCCCACGATAAATTAATATTTGGCGCTCCACGTATTAATTATGACTTAGCAATAACGATAGCACCTCAGCCAGACGGTAGCTTTAATTATCAAGTAAAAGGTATAAAGGATGGCTTTCCTGCCTATGAGCTTTGGATAACAGATCAAACAAACAATAAGTCTTTTCTATTATTGAACGTAAATCCAACCGAAGCTAAGAAAACTCCTTGGTCATTATGGGGTTCTGGTGATGAAAATTACAATGTTAAAGGCAATAGTTCAACTGAAAAACCCGCGGAGAGAGTAGACTTTAAGGATACTAAAAATACGGCAGAATGCAGTGGAGAGAATTGCGGTAATGAATAATATAATTTTAATTAACTCAATTATGAAATGGTATTTCATACTTCTACAGGCATTGAAATTTTTTTTCTTGCAGACTTTAATAGAGGTTATCTTGATGGTTATATTGCTACACTTGGGTGTATCATATTTTGATATGAATGTAGGTAATGAACATTTTTACGAAATAATTGTAGGCGTTTTAGGATATTATGCTCTTACAAAATGTATATATTACAGTTGGATTTATCTTATTGCATTTACTGGCGTTGGTGTAATAGGAAAACTGAAGAGCTTACTTAGCTTTAGTATTGTAAATGCGTTTTTGAGTATAGGCTATATAATTTTGTTTTTAATAAATGGCAGACTTTTTAGTTGGGTTGTAAATCCTTTAATAGCATCTTTAATAGCATCTTTTATCATTATATTATTAGCTAGGCATAAACCAGTTAATCCATATCAAATACCCCTGTAGTATTCCAGATTTATTGTTGGTATATTTTACAATAAAAGCATCAGTTTTTTAATACAAAAACAAGCATTTTAAAAGGTAGGAGGCCTGTATTTTTTGTCCTGCTGGGGTCTTCTTTCCTAGTCTTGTGTTTTAGCTAAGAGACCCCGGCTCGGGTAACTGCTATCAAGAAAGTTCTTCAAAATGAATTGGTACAAATCCATCTAATTTGTTTTTCACATAAAATCTGGCGCTACTGTACTCATAATCTTCCCAATGCTCCACTAACTTCCATTTACCTCTAACAGCATTTAGATGTATGTAATTTATTTTTTGTAACAAAAAATCCCTGTGA
>JANPGE010000162.1:0-7952 GCA_031423805.1 Segetibacter sp.
TATAGCAACCTTGATGGATTTGCTTTTAAAGAGGCCTACATTCCATTAGAAAAAAGACCTGAAATAGATCGGTGGATTTTATCTTCTTTGAACACACTTATAAAAACTGTAACAGATAGTTTGGATGATTACGAACCTACACAGGCCGGAAGGGCCCTGGAGGAATTTGTAGATGAACATTTAAGCAACTGGTACGTACGCCTTAGCCGCAGAAGATTTTGGAAAGGGGAGTACGAACATGATAAAATATCCGCCTATCAAACACTTTATGAATGTTTGGAGACTATTGTAAGGTTAATGGCTCCTATTTCCCCATTTTTTAGCGATGCTTTGTTTCAAAACCTCAATATAGTAACCAATAGGTTTGAAAAGGAAACTATTCATCATGTAAATTTTCCAATATCTGACAATTCGGTAATTGATATAGGCCTGGAAGAAAGAATGCGGCTTGCACAGGACACTTGTTCACTCATTTTAAGCATACGCAAAAAAGTGAATATAAAAGTAAGGCAGCCTTTACAAAAAGTATTAATTCCTGTTTTAAATCCTTCAATGACAGAGCAACTTTCAAAAGTTGAAGACCTGATAAAGAGCGAAGTAAATGTAAAATTAATTGAATATTTAACGGATACAGAAGGTTTTATAAATAAAAAAATTAAACCTAATTTCATAACCTTGGGTAAAAAACTTGGGGCGAAAATGAAATTGGTAAGCACAGCAATTGCAGGTTTTACACAAAATGACATTTCATTATTAGAAAAATCTGGAAAAATTATTTTGAATGTAGGTGATGAACCCCTTACCTTGCAACTCACTGATGTAGAGATATCTGCAGAAGATATTCCCGGCTGGAGTGTTGCTTCAAAAGGCAACCTTACTGTGGCATTAGACATCATTATTAATGATGAATTGAAAAAAGAAGGTGAAGCAAGGGAATTTGTAAATCGCATCCAAAATCTTAGAAAAGACAATGGTTTTGATCTTACTGATCGAATAAATATTTCCATTGTAAAAAATGAAAAACTCGAAAATTCAATAAATGAATTTAAAAATTATATTTGTGCCGAAATTTTGGCAGATTCTATAATTTTTATACCCGAAATCATAGATGGCACTGAAATTGAAATCAACGATGTTTCATTAATAGTTAATGTAAATAAAAGCTTGGCTAATGGCTACAACTAAAAAACCCTTAAAAGGAGCGAAACCCGCATCAAAAAAATTATCTGCACCTGTAAAGGCTGTAGCCAAAAAGACCACATCAGCAAAACCTGCTGTAAAACCTAAAAGCCCTGCCCCGGTAAAGGTGGTGGCGAAAAAAGTTGCAGTTGTTGCTAAGAAAACTATTCCGGCAAAACCGAAGGCAACAGCAAAAACTACGATTAAAATTGAACCCAAAAAGGTAAAAAGTGTTCTTAAGAAGGCTGCAATTACCAAAGTAACAAAACCTGCACCTAAAAAGACGGTTAAAAAGGCTGTGATAAAAGAGGTTGCAAAAAAAATTGAAAAACCAGTGAAAAAAACAACAGTACCAGAGAAAAAAACAGCAAAACCTGCACCTGTAATTAAGCAGGTTATTGTTCCTGAAAAAAAGGCCAAAGTGCCACATGTTCCAATTCCCACACCTTCGGTTAAAGCAGCGGCTAAAGTTCCGGCCAAGCCATCAAAACCTGTGGTTATTCCAAAAACATCTACCGATAAAATGGTTGATTACGAACCTGATTTTCTTAAAAGTGTCCTTGATTCTCCTGTAAATATTCCAAGTTCTCCAACCATGCGTTATAGTGATGGTGAACTAATGGAGTTTAGAGACCTGATCAATAAAAAATTGGATGCTGCTAAAAAAGAATTGGCCTATTTACAGGGTTTAATAACCAGAAAGGATGAAATGGGTGGAGATGAAACAGACAACCGTTACATGACAATGGAAGACGGTGGTATGAGTATGGAAAGGGAGCAATTGAGTCAAATGGCAAGTCGTCAGATAACTTTTATAGACCATCTTGAGAAAGCCATTATGCGCATTGAAAATAAGACCTATGGCGTTTGCAGGGTTACCGGCAAATTGATTGACAAAGCCCGTCTTCGTGCTGTGCCTCATGCTACTTTAAGTATGGAAGCTAAATTAGGTATAGTAAAATAGTATAGACTTTTACAAACTTTTTATAAAAAAGGGAAGCAAATAGCTTCCCTTTTTTTATATCTGTAGATATTGGCTATTTACTCAATATTTGATTTCTTCATTGCTATCCTGAACAATGCATAGCCCATTAGTAAAAAGAAAACAGCCCCTAATAAAAAATAAGCATTTTGTCCACCCAGAAGATTAATTATACCGTGTTCAACACTCCAGGCTTCCAGTGATTTTGTGACATTTTCATTTACCGATAAAATAGCTACCATCACCCCCGCTAATGCACCGCCGGCAACTAACCCAGTGGCAAAAAGATTACCTTTACCAAGGTCATCTTCTTCTCCATGCACCTCTTCATCTTTTCTTTTCTTTTTCATATCTACTATACCACGGATAGCTCCCCCAATAAATATTGGTAATGTTGTACTCAAGGGTAAATAGATTCCAATTGCAAAACTTAAGGCTTTTACGCCACACAACTCCATTACAAAAGCTATAAATACACCTACCAATACAAACTGCCAATCCAGGTTAAATGATAAAATTCCTCTTATTAATGTAGCCATCAATGTGCCTTGGGGAGCAGGGTATTTGTCTGTGCCAATTGCGTGATGTATGCCTTGTGCAAGCATATCTTGTGTAGGCGTATCCAAAATTTTCACTGTAGCTCCAATTGCAATTGATGAAACTATAACTCCTATAAACAAAGCAATTTGTTGGTATTTTGGCGTAGCCCCTATTAAAAAACCTGTTTTCAAATCCTGCGATGTAGCACCTGCATTTGCAGCGGCAATACATATCATACTACCAACTACCAATGCCATCGGTTCATATACTTTGCCAGTCCATCCCACAGCAATAAAAACAAGGCAGGTTCCCATTATGGTTGCTATCGTCATACCACTGACGGGACTATTAGATGAACCAATTAATCCCACTATACGTGATGCCACGGTTACAAAAAATGCCCCAAAAATCAACACCAAAAGGCCCACTAATAATTTACTGCCTATACCTTCACCCGGTATTTGTGGCAGTATAGCCATTACCAAAACAAGGGCTACACTCCCTATTCCCACTATCTTTATTGATAGTTCCCTTTCCGTTCTTGCAACATCAGAAGTTTCTGAACCATCTTTTTTGAGTGAGCCAATACTTCCTTTAAATGAAAAAATAATAGTTGGGATGGTCTTGAACAAGGTAATAAAACCACCGGCCGCTACAGCACCTGCACCAATCTGACGGATATATGCAAAGTAAATTGCTGCAGAATAATCCGCGAAAGAATGAGCAACAGGATCCCAACCACCTTTGCCCCCGGCGGATGCCAATGAAACAAGATAACCTAACTTCATTTGCTGTGCCGCAATTACATCAGGGGGCACCAATGATGACAATAGAGGGATTAATACAAACCAACTTAAAACGCCACCCGCTACCAGTATTCCTCCAATCCTTGGACCAATAATGTACCCTACACCAAGGTATTCAGGAGTTATTTCACCACTTATTTTTGCTGAAGGAAAAAATTTATTGGTTTGTTTGGTAGCCCAAAAAGGTACTTCGGCTATTACATGAAATATCTTTTGAAGGATGGCATATACAAAAGCAAAAGCAACTCCACCCAATGCTACTTTAGCCAAATCGCCTCCCTTCTCCCCTGCTTTCAATACACTTGCACAGGCTGTTCCTTCAGGGTAGGGCAATGTTTCGTGTTCTTTTACTATCAATGCTTTACGGAGGGGTATCATCATCAACGTACCAAGAATACCTCCGAAAATGGCCAATATTAAAATGGTGAAGTAATTAAAATATGAAGCACTTGAAGGATCACTTAAAAAAAGGAAACCGGGTAAAGTAAACACAACCCCTGCCGCTATACTTTCACTTGCAGAGCCTGTAGTTTGAATAATATTATTTTCCAGAATTGTAGTTTTCAAAAAAAGTTTTCCCAACAAAATACTCATTACAGCAATAGGTATAGATGCAGAAACGGTTAACCCTGCTTTTAATGCAAGATATACTGTGGCTGCGCCAAAGACAATCCCAAATATGCAACCCATAAGAATGGCTTTGAAGGTAAATTCCTTCATGTTAGAATTGTCAGGAACAAAGGGTTGAAACTTTTGAAGATCGGGCATAGCAGTAGTATTTTAATTTATTTTGAAAGTTAATGCATATTATTTCTATAAAAAAAGCCGTTCGGAATATTTTTCCAAAACGGCTTTAAAATTATAAATATCGTAATAATCTAAAATTTCGCTTAATAGACCCCGTGCATCATTTTCTTCAATCTTGCGGCAAGGAAGAATAGGATTAATGAAGCAATACCCGACAACCCTACAAACAACATAAAGTAACTATACAAGTCTTTGATTACAAATCCAAGAAACTTTGGCGACGCCGGGCTTGTATTCCATTGCTGCAAATTTATTTCGTTGTTCTTTGCAAACATTTCATTTCTAAGTAAGAAGTATGTATGCTCATTTTTGCCTTTAGCAAAAATAAATTTAGGTTCTTTATCACCATACTTTTCAAAGATTTTCAATTTCTTTTCATCACTCATTTTTCCAGGAACAATGCGCTTCAACTTTACACTGTCAGGACTTGCAGTTTCACTGGCTAATGGGGTTGAAATAATATTTGTAATAGAATCCGGCTCTTTGGATTTATCAGATTTCTTAACCATTTGCACATCCCATATTGCATTTATTCCAACTCCATTATTGTTAACTACAGAATCCCAATTAACAGCATTGCCATTCATCGTTACTTTAGAAGCATCAAATTCCGCAGCAATATTTTGCTCCTCCGGATATAGTGAACTCATGGTACCGGCTAACTTATTTCCTGTGGCTATAGCAAGAAACCAAACACCCATCATAAGCGAAGTAAAACGGGCAGGTGTAAGCTTATTTACCATTGATAGTCCAATTGGGCTTAAACAAAGCTCACCAATCGTATGTAGAAAATATAACCCCGTAAGGAAGATAATACTTGCACCTGCAACAGGTATATTTTTAGAACCAAAGGCTATAAAAAGAAAACCGATTGCTAAAAACCCAAGACCCAAAGATTGCTTAAAAGGTGCTGCAGGATTTTTTCCTTTTTTATTTAACCTTACCCAAAAAACACTCAATATGGGAGCAAGCAAAACAATAAATCCTGCATTAAAACTTTGGAAATAACTGGCCGGCATTGTCCAACCAAAAATTCTACGGTCAGTTTGCTCGTCAGCAAAAAAGGTAAGTGAGGCACCAGCCTGCTCAAAACACATCCAAAAGAATACAACGAAAATCATTACCAGAATAATAACCCACAATCTGTCTTTTTCCGTCTTGGTAAGCGTTTTATCTGTAATAACAACAAAAGGGGCAACAAGTGTCATACCATAGATAAGTGAACCCCAAAAATCAACACCAACAACCCAATGCAAAATACCCATGGTAGTAATAATACCGCCAATCAAAATGGTCAGTTGTTGTTTACTGAAACCACTATCGCTTCCGCTATCATCATTTAATTTATTGGCTGTAACACCTAACTGCTGACCGGTTGGAGAAATAACATATTTGTCTTTTGTAAAATAAAAAATTATAAGGCCTATAATCATACCTATACCGGCGGAGAAGAAGCCCCATTTAAAGTCAACATTTTCCCCAAGGTAACCACAAACCAATGGTGCAAAGAATGCACCGGCGTTTATACCCATGTAAAAAATAGAGTAAGCACCATCTTTTCGTACATCTCCTTCTGGATAAAGCTGACCAACCATGGTAGAAATGTTGGGTTTAAAGAACCCATTTCCAAAAATCAAAAAAGCTAAACCCGCCCAAAGTAATATTTCGCTTAAGCCTGAACCTTGTGGCAGTGATGCACACGAAAAAATCAAAAACTGACCAATTGCCATCAAAATACCTCCAACAAAGATTGACTTACGGTTGCCCCAATATCTGTCAGCTACATATCCACCAATTAAAGGTGTCAGGTAAACGAGTCCGGTATAAGTACCATAAATATTTGATGCCAAAGCTTTGTTGAAAAACAAATATTTGGTCATGAAAAGAATAAAAATTGCACGCATTCCATAGTAGCTGAATCGCTCCCAGAATTCGGTTGCAAAAAGGACATACAATCCTTTCGGATGTCCCTTTTGATGGTCTTCATTTCCATGAATGGCGGCAGCCGTCGGGGTTATGTTACTCATAACTTGATTAATTTTCTTTTTAGTGGTGTAGGTTTGTTTAAAATTTAATGGCTCAAAATAGTGATAATTCTGATTAGTTGTTGTGTTAACTAATAAGTTGAAGAAGCAATGTTGATTTTCTTCGAGAAATAAATAATATAATTTTACCCTGATATGAAAATTTTGTTACTGGGTTCGGGCGGTCGTGAACACGCATTTGCATGGAAAATAAAGCAAAGTGAATTATGTTCTTCATTGTTTATTGCGCCAGGCAATGCAGGCACATTTGAATTGGGAGAAAATATAGAAGTAGCCGTGTTAGATTTTTTATCTATTAAAAAAACTTGTGTAGAAAAAGACATTGATATGGTGATTGTAGGGCCAGAAGATCCATTAGTAGCTGGCATTTATGATTTTTTTAAAAATGATGAGGAATTACAAAATGTATTAGTGATAGGGCCATCTAAGGCGGCAGCACAGTTAGAAGGCAGCAAGGAGTTCAGCAAAAAATTCATGGAGCGAAATAATATTCCTACCGCTACATACAAAGCATTTACAACGGCAAATTATGAAGAAGGTGTAGATTATCTAAAGCATCATGCATTACCGATAGTTTTAAAAGCTGATGGACTTGCAGCAGGTAAAGGTGTAGTAATATGCCAAACAGAAAAGGAGGCAATTAATGTTTTTGCTAAAATGATAAAAGACAAACAATTTGGCGAAGCAGGAAGTCGGGTTGTTGTGGAGCAGTTCTTAGAAGGTATAGAAATAAGTGTGTTTGTAATGACTGACGGCAAGGATTATAAAATTATAGGCCATGCAAAAGATTATAAACGTATAGGTGAAAGGGATACGGGTCTGAATACAGGCGGAATGGGTTGTGTAAGCCCTGTACCTTTTGCAGATCAGAATTTTATGCAAAAAGTAATTGATCGAATAATAGAACCAACAATTAATGGTTTTAAAAAAGAGCAATTAGATTATAAAGGTTTTGTATTTTTTGGTTTAATTAAAGTTGATAACGAACCCTATGTAATTGAGTATAATTGCCGCTTGGGCGATCCTGAAACTGAAGTGGTATTGCCGTTATTAAAAAATGATATTGTAGCACTTTGTCAAAGCTTATACAATGGCAGCCTTCAGGAGCAAATTATAGAAACCGACAACCGAAGTTGTGCTACAGTAGTAGCGGTAAGCGGTGGCTACCCTGGAGATTATCAAAAAGGTTTTACTATAAATGGTTTAGCTGTTGCAATTAATTCTTCAGAAAGTATGATTTATCATTCAGGAACTAAAGTAGAAAACGAAAATATAATTACAAACGGGGGCAGAGTTTTGGCCGTTACTTCATTTGGCAATACTATACCCAATGCTGTAAGCAAATCTTTACAAACCCTAACAAAAATACATTTTGAAGGAATGAACTATCGCAAGGATATTGGTTTTGAGTTTGAATGAGTTGATACATGGCGTACAACATAGATAACGATAGACCCTTCTCATCACTTGGATTTGTTTTAAAAATAACTTTTTCGTTTTCTAAAAATTAAAAATTCATTCAGTTACTTTCGCAAAAAAACTATATGGAACTTAAACAATTAATACAGGAGGCTTTTGCAAACAGGGAATTGC
>JANPGE010000163.1:0-25807 GCA_031423805.1 Segetibacter sp.
ATGAGAAAAACATAATCGCCGCGTATGCTTTCCATAAATACAGGTTGAAATTCACCATCGCTGAACTTTTGGATGTTTATTTTACCCAAGGGGGCGCCAAAACGTTCTGCTATTTTGTTGGAAAGAACCTGTGATCCTGTACCAGAAAAAATTTTTATTGAAAGATTCATAACATTTGGAGGAAAATGTGAGGCGAAGATAAAGATTAGCTTTAGAAAGTCTTACTTTGATTCTTCTTTTAAATTGGATATATGATCAGGCAATCAATAAAGGACTGGGCAATAGATGACCGACCCAGAGAAAAATTAATGGCAAACGGGGCTGAAAGCCTAAGTAATAGCGAACTGCTGGCTATATTAATCAACAATGGTACTGCCCAAAAATCGGCAGTGGACCTGGCCAAAGAATTATTGGCTGCAGTAAAAAATGATACAGGCAGACTGGCAAGGTTGTCTGTAAAAGAAATGGTGAATTTGAAGATTAAAGGATTGGGGCCTGCCAAAGCTATAACAATAGCCGCTGCATTGGAACTGGGTATAAGGAGAGATATGGCGGAAAATAAAAAACCGGTTATAACCAGCAGCAATGATATTGCGCAATACCTGATTGCGCAATTTCAATATAAGGCGCATGAGGTGTTTGCAGTAGTGTTTTTAAATAACGCTAACAAAGTAAATCATCTTGAAATAATAAGCGAAGGTGGTATAACCGGTACTGTTGCTGATCCGAGAATTATTTTGCGTAAAGCCCTGGAACATGAGGCCACCAGTATTATCCTTTGTCACAATCATCCAAGCGGAAACTTAAAGCCAAGCAGGGCAGATGAAGAATTGACCAACAAAATAAAAAATGCTGCAGATTTTTTTACCATTAAAGTAATGGACCATATTATAGTTAGCAATGAAGGCTATTATAGTTTTGCAGATGAAGGAAAGCTGTAAAGACGTAACTAATGTTGTATTCGTTCTTTGTAACGATAATCTTTAATTACCCCAAATAGGGTGGTAACATTTATAGCTGTTTAAACCATTCTTATACTATCTCATTAATGTTACCCAGCCAGTTATTTTATTAGTTTGATCATTAGGCTGAATAACATAATAATAGGTTCCTGCGGGCAACTTTTGTCCCTTATAGGTTCCATCCCATGGAGTTCTATATCCGGTAGAAGAAAATACGATTGTGCCGGCACGGTTAAAAATCTCAACTTTTGCATTGCTATAGGCAGCTAATTGAATAAGTATCCATTTGTCATTTATGCCATCACCGTTTGGAGAAAAAACATTTGGAAAGTTGAATGGATTTTTCCTTGGTAAAATTTTAATTGTAATAGGGTCAGCGTTAGAAATGCATTGATTATCTACAATAGCGGTAAGATAATAGGTAATAGTTTTTACCCCCAGTAATTGTGGGTTTCTTACAGTATCGGGAGTTATAAAATACAAATCAGGAACCCATTTATATTGTAAGCTGCCGGTGGAAGCTATTGTTGGCAATAACTGAATGGTATCTCCTTCATAAGCTTGCCTATCGGCACCTGCATTTGCAATTGGAGTTTGTGTTATAGAAACATTTGTATTGACCGATGAACTAACACAGCCACCTAAAATTGCAATGGATGAATAAATGCCGGAAAAAGATGTGGCAACATTCTTAACTATTATGTTTTGTGTTTGTGAAGAAAAGCCATTGGGCCCAGTCCATTTATAAGTAACACCCGATGTTGAAGCGTTTGCATAAAGTAAAAGTGTATCACCCGAACAAAGTGGTGAGTTGGAAGTTACAATTGGCGCAGAAGGAGTAGGTTTAATAGAAAAAACTAAGATTGCGGTAGAATCGCAACCCGATTGCGAAGTTAATTTTATAGTAAACATTCCTGCCGATGTATAGCTATTGCCGTTCCATACAAATGGTAAATTTTCAGGACAAATAGCAACAATGGTTTTACTGGTATCTGTTGAGCGAATAGTTAAGTTAAGTGTAAGTATAGAATCGCAGCCAGCTGAATTTGCCAAAGTATCCCTATAGCTTCCGGTTGCCGAGTAGATTTGTCCATTCCAGCTATACGGCAATTGGTTTCTACAAATACTAACATTAGTAGTGCTAAAGGTTGTTTGCTTTAATGATAAATTTAAAGTTGATACTGAATCGCAACCTATACTATTTGTTAGGGTTTTAGTATAGATTCCTGCTGTTGTATATATATTTCCATTCCATGAAAAAGGTAATTGCTTGCTACAAATTGCAATATTAGTAGTGCTTGAAGAATTTGGTTTTACAGTCAAATTCAAAGTAAGCATGGAATCACATCCTGCTGCGTTTGCCATTGTGTCTTTGTAAGTACCCGCAACATTGTAAGTGTTCCCATTCCATGTAAATGGCAACTGCTTGCTGCAAATGGAAATATTAGTTGTGCTTGCTGTGTTAGGTTTTACAGTCAGATTCAGCGTAAGAATAGAATCGCAACCTGCTGAATTTGCAATGGTGTCTTTGTATATACCGGCAGCGTTATAAATATTTCCATTCCACGAATAGGGGAATTGGTTGTTGCAAACTACAATATTCGTTGTACTAAAAGAATTCGGCTTAAGCGTCAGATTCAAAGTGAGAATAGAATCGCAACCTGCTGCATTTGCTATTGTGTCTTTGTAATTACCCGCAACATTGTATGTATTCCCATTCCATGTAAATGGCAACTGCTTGCTACAAACTGCAATATTAGTTGTGCTTGATGAGTTTGGTTTCAAGGTCAGATTCAGCGTAAGAATAGAATCGCAACCTGCTGCATTTAATATTGTGTCTTTGAAAATTCCGGTAGCGTTATAAATGTTTCCATTCCATGTAAATGGTAATTGATTACTGCAAATTGCGATGTTAGTTGTACTTGCTGTGTTCGGTTTTAGCGTCAGATTAAGCGTAAGAATAGAATCGCAACCTGCTACATTTGCTATTGTGTCTTTGTAAATTCCGGTAGCGTTATAAGTATTCCCATTCCATGTAAATGGGAATTGATTACTGCAAATTGCGATGTTAGTTGTACTTGCTGTGTTCGGTTTTAGCGTCAGATTTAGCGTAAGAATAGAATCGCACCCTGCTGAATTTGCAATGGTGTCTTTGTAAGTACCCGCAACATTGTAGGTATTCCCATTCCATGTAAATGGTAGTTGCTTGCTACAAACTGAAATATTAGTTGTGCTTGCTGAGTTTGGTTTCAACGTCAGATTCAGCGTAAGAATGGAATCGCAACCTGCTGCATTTAATATTGTGTCTTTGAAAATTCCGGTAGCGTTATAAATGTTTCCATTCCATGTAAATGATAATTGATTACTGCAAATTGCGATGTTAGTTGTACTTGCTGTGTTTGGTTTTAGCGTCAGATTCAAAGTGAGTATGGAATCGCAACCTGCTGCATTTGCTATTGTGTCATTGTAAGAACCAGCTGCGGTATAAATATTTCCATTCCACGTAAATGGCAATTGATTACTGCAAACGGAAATATTAGTTGTACTTGCTGTGTTTGGTTTTAGCGTCAGATTCAAAGTGAGTATGGAATCGCACCCTGCTGCATTTAATAAGGTATCTAAATAAATACCCGGGGAATTATAAGTATTTCCATTCCACAAATAAGGTAGTTGGTTATTGCAAATTTCTATACTGTCAACACTTGTTGTAAGGGGTTTTATTATCAGGTTTAATATAGCTTTATCTATACAGTTGTTAGTATCTGTTACCTGTAATTGATAACTTCCCGCAGCTCCGACTGCTAATGGATTGCCAACAGGTAATCCGGTTATAGTCCATTGATAAGTATAACCTGTAGTGTCATAAAAAGTTGTAAGGTTAATGGCGTTGCCGTTACATATACTTACTGTAGTATCATTGCCTAAATTGGGTGTGGGTAAAACAGTAACAAAAATTGAAGTTGGTATTGCACATTGTGGCAATGAAGCTGTGAAGGAATATGAAGCTGATATGGTATTGCTAATTACCGCTGGTGACCATGTTCCATTAATACCATTTAATGATATTGCGGGCAAAGATGGAGCTGTGGTACCTTTACAAATTGTATCTGTGATATTAAAAAGAGGTGTATCTTTTTGGTTAATATTAAAATTTGCACAACTTGCTATTCCGTTATTACCACATAAATCTGTCAGGCTTGCTGGAGCAGGATTAAAGCAAACCTGATAGGTACCTGCACTATCAATTGTCTTATTTAATTTTATAGAAAAAGTTCTTGTATATGCAGCACTACCAATACAGTTAGAAGATTTTATAGCTAACGCAGCGTATGGACCGCCAGGGCCTGTTACAGTAAAATCAGTAGGTTTAATTGAATTGCACAATACATTCTCCGACACCTCAATGTCCAGTTGATCTGTACTGCATGGATTTAATGGGTTTGCTAATTTAATTGATGGGTATGATGTATCAAATACAATTGAGGTAGAAGCGTTAAAATCAATAATAAAACCATTAGTAGTATTGGAAAAATGGCTTACTAATATTAAATATGTTTCATCGGCAAGTACAGGAATTGTAGGAGTAAATTGACTTCCTGTTCCACCATTTGGACCGGTAGGCCCCTGAGCTCCCGAAAAATTACATCTAACATCAAGATTAGGATTGGTGAGTATGTCGCTGCAGGAATTATTGGTCAGGTTAAAAACAATCCAATCGTAATCTTCGGTTAGAACTTTGGGGGTAATTACAAAGCTAATAATGCCGGCACTCTGTGTTGTAAAAGTGTACCAGACCGAATTTCTTTCTTGTGTAAAACAGGCATTACCCGGGCCAATCTCGTTGGAGTTGGTTCCCGTGCCTACATAAGACAATTGCTCATCATAAATAGGTTTGCAAATTGGTATTGCCCCGGCACAATCCTGTACAGTTACAGGATTTATAGGTGCCGATGGTTTATTGCTAAATATCAGCGAAAAGTTTAAAAGAGTTCCCGAAGAATTTGTAGTACCTGCGAAAACATCTTTAATGCATAAATTCCAAATTCCATCTGCATTTTGGCCGTTATTAACTAAACCTACTGCCACCTCGGCAAAATAAGTGCCTGTAAAGGGTGCAACTCCACTAGAAATGGGTTGTGAAGCATCAGTTGAAAAACAAGTATTTGTAAAGTTGTCCCCTATTAATCCTCTTCTTTTGCAAAGTGAAATAGTTGTCCCGTTCGGGGATTTGAGACTTATCTCAAGTTCTCCTGTTGATGGGTGGGTTATATTTAATATAATTTTTTCTAAACCAAAACCTGTTGTATTAATATTGCCAACTCCGCTGACAGTAACAGGGTAACACTTTTCAGTATTGTTATTTGGGATGGCCCCCCCGGTGTTATTAATAAAAGTTTGTGCTACAAGGATATTACAAAATGAAAGCGAGATGATGAATATTGTTGTAAGCAGTCTCAAATGGAAAAGTGTTAAACAATTAGTCAAGAATTCTTTTCTTCTACGGGAAGAATTTGGTACAGATGCTTTATTTCAAAAAAACGCTTCATTTGATAAGATTGTTTATTAAAAACAAAAATTAATTTATTGAGTGAAACCATACAAACAGAATTATCCCTTTAATAAAAAAAGAGCCCTTAGGCTCTTCTTTTATTTTTCTAACTTAAAACTTCTCTTGCTATTACCAATTTTTGAATTTCACTTGTGCCTTCTCCTATGGTACACAGTTTACTGTCTCTGTAAAACTTTTCTACCGGAAAGTCCTTGGTATAACCATATCCACCAAATATTTGTACAGCATCGGTAGAAACCCTTACGGCTACTTCACTTGCATAATACTTAGCCATGGCAGATTCTTTCGTCATTTTTTGACCACGCATTTTAAGATCACATGCTTGTTGTATCAGAAGTTCTGCTGCTTCTATTTCTGTAGCCATATCTGCCAGTTTAAAACTGATAGCCTGAAAACTGGAAATAGGTTGGTCAAACTGATGGCGTTCTTTTGAATACTGTAAAGCTGCTTCATAAGCACCTCGTGCAATACCAAGGCTTAATGCAGCAATTGAAATACGGCCACCATCCAATATTTTCATGGCCTGACGAAATCCGTCGCCCACTCCACCAAGTCTTTGTGCATCACTTATACGGCAGTTGTCAAAAATCATTTCAGCGGTTTCGCTGGCACGCATACCTAATTTATTTTCTTTTTTGCCTCCGGCAAATCCTGGTGTCCCTCTTTCTACTATAAAAGCAGTACAGTTACCGCTCGTTCTCGGTTCCCCTGTACGGGCAATAACAACAGCTACATTACCGCTGATACCGTGGGTAATCCAGTTTTTAGTACCGTTGAGCACCCACATATCGCCGTCTTTTACTGCAGTTGTTTTCATATTGCCTGCATCGCTGCCGGTATTGGGTTCAGTAAGACCCCATGCGCCTATATGTTCGGCTGTAGCCAGTTTGGGTAAATATTTTTGCTTTTGCTCTTCGGTGCCAAATTGCAATATATGTCCTGTACACAATGAGTTGTGTGCGGCAAGGCTTAAACCAATAGAACCGCAAACTTTGGAAATTTCCTGTATTACTACATTGTATTCATAATAAGATAACCCTGCACCACCGTATGCCTCCGGTACCAACACACCCATTAATCCCAATGCACCCATTTGTCTAAATATTTCAGTAGGAAATACCTGGCTTTCATCCCACTCCATCACCCTGCTTTTAATATTTTTTAATGCAAAATCACGTGCTGTGGCAGCCACCTGTTGTGTAAGTTCGGAAACTTCAAAATTCATATAACTAATCGTGTTTAGATGGCAAAAGTAAGGGTAGATAGTTGATTTTGTATTATGGAGAAATTAATTGCAATTTCTTCAATATAAAAGGTTTAACGTTTTCAATCCAATAATGGTTGACTCATAATATTAAGGATATTAAGAAGAAATGTCTAAATTATTCTAAAATACAATATAAGGTTTCAGTTTTTGGATTACATCTTCACTAATAAGATTAACCTTTTTCAGGTCTTCAATGGTTTTAAAATTACCATGCTGCCCACGATAGCTTACAACTGCATTAGCAATATTCCATCGAATGTAAGGGTGATTTTTTAGTTGGTCTGCATCGCCTGTATTAATATTAATCTGACGTATTACCTGACCATTGCATTGAAGCCTTGGTTTAATCTTTTGAAAGGTACTATCCTGGAGTCCAAAAGTCTCACCAATCTGATTGATATTAGAAAATCCTCCGAGTTTGTCGCGGTATAAAATTATACGATTGGCCAACTTGCTTCCTATGCCCGGCAGGGCAATAAAGGCTGTTGTGTCAGCCGTATTTATCTCAATAATTGTGGTTTTATAATTTGTGGGTTTGCCTGAAAATGTAGAAGCGTTGTTGTTTGTATTTGAACCGGCCGTATTGCTTTCTGTAGCGTTTCCTGCGATTTGAATATATGGTATCAGCCGGTTAGCATCTTCTGGACGTAACCCATAAATTTTTGATAGGTCTTCTGGTTTTTTAAACCGATATCCTTTTGCCAGAAAGTTTTGAATAATACTGATGGTTTTATCCCTTATTCCAAGTCTTTGCCAACCATCACTATCTATGGTGTTGGGGTCAAAAGTAAAAAGCTCTCCCTTTTTCTTATTCCAGTTTTCATATTTGTTGGATCTGTCGTAATCATTGTTTTCCTCATCGTTGTATCGGGTGTAATTTTTAAAACCTGTAGTTCGTGTACTGCTATCAACAGTTATTTTAAGAGAAGCAAGTTCCTGTTGAAACTCATTTGGTTTTGCAGCTGTATCAGATACAGGCCAATAATGCGAAACCAGGTAAATTATCACTCCACCAATAATTAAAATCAGCAATCCGTTCCTTTCTTTTTTGGAGAATGTGAAATAATCTTTGGATACGTTTTTCCACCAATTATTCATGCATTAATACAATTTTTCTATTGCAAAATACATAATTACGAAGTGATAAAATCAAATATTTAATTTAAGTCCGTCGTGTGCAAGGCAAATTCCAGTAGGTAGATGCTTGTTAGTTTCATCATGAAAACCGAGTTGATGGCTTATGTGTGTGAAATAAGCTTTGGGAATATGTAGCTCTTGCACAAGGGATACAGCTTCAGACAGGGTAAAATGTGAAATGTGAGGTTCCTTTCTTAGTGCATTTAAAACTAATATTTCGCTTCCCTTTATTTTTTCTTTCTCTGCCTCATCTATCCTGTTAGCATCAGTAATGTAGGTAAATTTTCCAAAGCGAAAGCCATAAACGGGCATATTTAAATGCCAAACAAGAATTGGTTGAATATTAATATCACCAATTGAAAATTGATCTAAAGAAATTTCATGCAAATTGACTTTTGGCACACCGGGATATTTCAAATCCTGAAAGGCGTATGGTATTTCACTTTTTATGCCCTCTAAAGCGTTTGCACTGCCATAAATTGCTGTGGGTTTACCTGAAAAAAATTGAAATGGGCGGGTATCATCTATACCTGCTATATGGTCTTTGTGCGGATGTGTAACCAATACTGCATCAATATCCTTGACTTTTTCCCTTAGCATTTGATACCTGAAATCTGGGGTGGCATCTACAACTATGGTTGTTGTAGCAGATTCAACCAATATACTACTTCTAAGGCGGGTATCTTTAGGATTGGGGGAATGGCAGATTTCGCAACTGCAGGCAACCATAGGCACACCGCTACTGGTGCCTGTACCTAAAAAAGTTATGTTAAGTGATGGATAAGCCACAGGTACAAACCTACTCGAAAAACAAATAATAATGGAATAGAAAAATCAAAGATTATTCCGAAGATTCAGAAGGTTCAGTTGTTTCAAAAAGGTTAGTTTGGGCAGATTTTTTTAATATTTCATCATACAACTTCTGTGATTCATGTGTCAACAGGTCTATGTTGATGTTTATTTTAGGAAGTAATTCTATCAAAGTATTAATTCTACCTTCTACACTAAGAAACTTGTTTAATACAACTACTTTTTTTGCTTCCAAAATACAATAACCACTCTGAAATGTTCCCCTTTCGTACCTGACAATATATTCGCCTTCTTCTAAAATCTTTTCAACCTTATTGAGAGTACCCTGATTAATCTTCATTCGCTTCAAACTTTTACAACTGCAAAAATAAACGTACTCATTGGATTTCAAATATGCATTTATCCACCTTTCTGGCACATTTTATTTTTGCAGAATGCACATTTATTTTAAACCTTGCTCACCATTTTTATAATTGGTACAATCATTTCTTCTAAACTAACACCTCCGTGCTGAAATGTATTTCTATAATAATTTACAAAGTGGTTGTAGTTGTTCGGATAGCATAAAAACCCATCTTCTTTTGCAAATATGAAAGACGAATTTACATTAGGCGTTGGTAGGCCGGCAACTTTGGGATCTTTAAAAGACAGGACTTCTTTGGGTTCGTAATTGAGGTTTCTGCCGTGTTTGTATCTTAGGTTGGTAGTGGTTTGCTTATCGCCAATTACCTTATATGGAGTTTTAACCTTAGTAGTTCCATGATCGGTGGCTACAATCAGATTTACTTTTTTGTCAGCAATTTTCTTTAGTGCCTGATTAAGCGGAGAGTGTTCAAACCAGCTTTTGGTTATACTACGGTAGCTGATTTCATCGCCGGCCAGTTCTTTTAACACCTCCATTTCTGTACGGGCATGACTTAGCATATCTACAAAGTTGTAAATGATAATGTTTATATCGTTGCCCATCATGTTGTGAATGTTATTAACCAACTGCTGCCCATCGTGATTATTTACTACCTTGGTATAGCTGTGTTTCAAATTATCTTTACGTAGACGTTTCAAAAGACCTTTGAAAAATGTTTCTTCGTGCAGGTTTTTTCCACCTTCTTCGTCATCATTTTTCCACTCTACCGGAAACTGTTTTTCTATATCAATCGGTAATAAACCGCTAAAAATTGCATTACGGCAATATTGTGTAGCCGTTGGTAAAATGCTGTAGAAAGTTTCCTCCTCAAGAATCCTGAAATTTTCTGAAAATAATGGTTGAATTGCTCTCCATTGGTCAAAACGAAGGTTGTCTATAAGTAGAAAAAATGTAGGAACACCCGGTTCTACATGCGGTAACACTTTGTATTGCATGAGTGTATGACTCATGATTGGCGCATTATTTTTGGGATCTATCCAACTTGCATAATTGCGACTGATGAACTTAAAAAATTCCCTGTTTGCTTCCTGTTTCTGACTTTGCAATATTTCCTGCATTTCAGGGCTATCACTCTTTTCCATTTCAAGTTCCCAATAAACAAGTTTTTTATAAATTTCCATCCATTGGTTATAATCGGGGCTATTATTTAATTCGGTAAAAAGTTGGGTGAACTGCTGCTGATATGCAGAGGTGGTTTTTTCCGCAACCAATCTTCTGTTATCTATTATTTTTTTAAGGCTAAGCCAAACCTGATTTGGGTTTACCGGTTTTATAAGGTAATCGCTTATCTCATTTCCAATGGCTTCATCCATCAGATTTTCAGTTTCATTTTTTGTAATTAATACTACAGGAATCTGGTAATTTATAGCCTTAATCTGTGCAAGTGTTTGTAGCCCTGTCAGTCCGGGCATGCTTTCGTCCATTAATACCACATCAACCAGATTGTCCTTTACATATTCTATGGCATCGGTACCATTGGTCAGAGTTGTTACCTCATAACCCTTATTCTCTAAAAATAATTTTTGACTTTGTAAACTTTCAATTTCATCATCTACCCATAGTATTTTGGCTGGCGACATAGTTGTTTAAATTTTATTTGATTAGGCGATAGCAATAACACTATCAAACCAATTTGTTATACCCAATGCATGCTAACTGCACAATGTATATGAAAAATAATTAAAAAAAGAGTAGAAAATAAAATCGATAAAGGTGAGATGTATTTTATTATTGTAGTTCAAATATAAACCTAAGTATGGTATAGCAACTCATGATTATGTTGTTTAACAAACTAGCAACAAGGTTTATTTGCTAAAACTTTTTTTAACTGTTACAAAACATAATTTTTTCAATTTAAACGAGTTGATAATTTCTATCTTTAAATATTACCTCTAAGTTTACAATCTTATTATTAAAATAATGCCCACTAAACGCAAAATCATTAACGACCCGGTCTATGGATTCATTACAATTAGCCATCCGCTCATTTTTAAAATAATAACTCACCCTTATTACCAAAGGTTAAGACGAATACAGCAAATGGCATTGGCTTATCTTGTATACCCCGGGGCAGTTCATACAAGATTTCAACATTCGCTTGGTGCTTATCATCTTATGGGTAATGCTATCAATGAATTACAGGGTAAAGGTGTGGATATTACTACTGAAGAGGAGGTGGCTTCAAAGGCCGCAATATTACTCCACGACATAGGACATGGCCCTTTTAGTCATGCACTTGAAAATGTATTGTTAGAAGGTTTACACCACGAAACTTTAAGCCTGCATATTATGCATTTGCTTAACAATGAGTTTGGAGGTGAACTGCAGATGGCTATAGATATATTTACAGGAAAATACCCCAAAAAATTTTTACATCAACTAGTTTCAGGACAATTAGATGTGGACAGGATGGATTATCTTACCCGGGATAGTTTCTTTACAGGTGTAAGCGAAGGGGTCATTGGCTACGACCGCATATTGAAAATGCTGGAAGTTCATAATGGAGAATTGATGGTGGAAGAAAAAGGGATTTATAGTGTAGAAAAATTTCTTGTTGCAAGGCGGCTTATGTATTGGCAGGTGTACCTACACAAAACTGTTTTAGTTGCAGAAAAAATGCTGGTAAAGATTAGTGAAAGAGTTAGGGAGTTGCACCAAAAAATGGATACAAATCTTGAGACAGGAACTTCTGTAGATTATTTTTTGAATGATTTTAAAGGTCAGTTAAATGAAAATGCTTTACAACATTTTATAGATTTAGATGATGTAGAATTTATGCATGCCATAAAAATATGGAGCAGGCATTCAGATAAAGTTTTAAGTACACTTTGTCTTGGTATACTCAATCGCAACCTGTTAAAAATAAAATTACAGGCATTGCCTATTGATGATGACCTGGTGCAACAAAAAAGCCGCTCCGCTTGTCAGAAGTTAGGTATTAATGAGGAAGATGCTAAATACTTTGTGTTTACAGGTGAAACGGTTAATACTATGTACAAAGCACACGATGAGCATATTAAAATATTCTTTAAAGATGGTCAGGTTAAAGATATTTCACAAGTTGATAACGCTTTAATACATAAATCGTTATTATCCGCTGTTAAAAAATTTTACATTTGTTATTTAGAATCTTAATTGTAAAAGTTGACAAGGAATGTGGGAATTTTTATTTTATAACCTAATCCTAATAAATCTTTCTATTAAAAAATGACAATTACAGCCAATCAGATAGCACAATTAATAAATGGAAAAATTGAGGGAAATCCAGAGGTTAGTGTATCTGGTTTTGGCAAAATAGAAGAAGCACAGAAAGGTCAGCTTGCCTTTCTTGCTAATCCTAAATATGAGGATTACCTTTACTCTACACAGGCTTCAGTAATAATAATTTCAGAAAAATTAGAATTAAAACAACCGGTAGAAGGATGTCTAATAAGAGTTACGGATCCATATACGGCTTTTGCCAGTCTTTTACATTATTACCAACAATATAAAACTCAACAATTAAAAGGTATAGAAGAACCGAGTTTTATATCGGCTAATGCCCAAATGGGTGAAAATGTTTACATAGGTGCATTTGCCTATTTAGGCGATAATGCAAATATTGGAAATAATGTAAAAATTTTTCCCGGCGTCTTTATAGGAAGCAATGCACGTATAGATGATAATACAATTTTACATCCCGGAGTAAAAATATATCATGATTGTATTGTGGGAAAAAATGTGACTATACATGCAGGAACTGTGATAGGTGGCGATGGATTTGGTTTTGCTCCACAAGCGGATGGATCTTTTAAAAAAGTACCTCAAATTGGAAATGTAATTATTGAAGACAACGTTGAAATAGGCAGTAATGCTACGATAGACCGGGCGACAATAGGATCTACAATAATTAAGACAGGTGCCAAACTAGACAACCTTATACAAATAGCCCACAACGTAGAAGTAGGCTCCAACACTGTTATAGCTGCACAGGCCGGTGTAAGTGGAAGTACTAAAATAGGCAACAATGTAATGATTGGTGGCCAGGCAGGAGTTGTAGGCCATATACATATTGCAGATGGCAGCCGTATTAATGCACAGAGCGGTGTTAGTAAATCTATTAAAATTCCCAAGGCTACAGTTACCGGATCTCCTGCATACGATTATACAAGTGCACTGCGTAGTCAGGCACTAAGCCGCAATCTTCCGGAAATGGAAAAAAGAATAACAGAACTTGAAAACCTGATTAAAGTTCTAATGGAAGAAAGAGCGCAGGTTAGTTAAGCCGCCACAATTTCTCCATCAAATATCTATTCTCGAATAAATTTTATTTAAGTAGAATACTTAATCCTGATTGATTGCAAGAATGTTCTGTGATAATAGGACTGCTTTTTTTAGACTAATAATTTAAAAACCTTGTAACTTTCCGCTCTTAAATTTCAACTCAAATGGCTGATCAACAAAAATTTATAGAAGACATAAAAGTAGGTTACACCTTTAAAGGTGAACATGTAAAAATTGGTGCCGCAGTGCTTGACGGTCAAGTGGTGCCCGGTGCAGATGTTTTTCTTCCATTAAAAACCATGAACCGTCATGGATTAATTGCCGGTGCTACAGGTACAGGTAAGACAAAAACTTTGCAGATGATAAGCGAAGCACTTAGCGATGCAAGTGTACCCGTTTTGCTTATGGACATTAAAGGTGACCTTAGTGGTATTGCAATGCCGGGAACATTAAATGATAAGATAAAAGAACGTTCAGGTAAAATAGGAATTCCATATACACCAACAAAATTTCCGGTTGAGTTAATGACACTTAGTGCTCAAAAGGGCGTTAGGTTAAGAGCTACTGTAAGCGAATTTGGTCCTGTGCTGCTCTCTAAAATTTTGGGACTAAATGATACACAAGGCGGGTTGGTTGCTATGATATTTAAATACTGCGATGACAATAAAATGCCATTGCTTGATCTCAAAGATTTTATTAAAGTTTTGCAATACATTGGGGATGAAGGCAAAGAAGAAATTGAAAAAACCTACGGTAAGATATCAACTACATCTACCGGAACAATACTTAGAAAAGTTGTTGAACTACAACAACAGGGTGCAGATGTTTTTTTTGGAGAAAAGAGTTTTGAAGTAGAAGACTTAATGAAAATAAGTGATGATGGACGGGGTATGATAAATGTACTACGTGTTACTGATTTACAAGATAGGCCTAAGTTGTTCTCTACATTTATGCTACAGTTACTTGCAGAGTTATATGCTGTAAGTCCGGAGGAAGGCGATTTAGAAAAACCAAAATTGGTAATGTTTATAGACGAGGCGCATCTTATCTTTCAGGAGGCAAGTGAAGCCTTGCTACAACAAATAGAGACAGTAATTAAACTGATAAGATCAAAAGGTATCGGTATCTTCTTTGTAACACAAAACCCTATGGATGTGCCTGCAAGTGTATTGGGGCAGTTGGGTATGAAAGTACAACATGCTCTTAGGGCCTTTACCGCCGTAGATAGAAAAGTGATAAAGCAAACTGCTGAAAACTATCCAGAAACTACTTACTACAACACCGATGAACTGATTACACAAATGGGTATTGGTGAGGCTATGGTAACTATGCTGAATGAAAAAGGTGTACCTACTCCATTGGTACATGTAATGTTGGCGCCACCCCGCAGCCGTATGGATGTATTAAGCGATACAGAGATAGACAGCATTGTTGGGCAAAGTAAATTGGCTGCTAAATACAATCAGGTTGTGGACAGTGAAAGCGCTTATGAAATACTAAATGCCAAGCTTGCCGAAGCAGCAGAAAAAACTGCAGCAGCAGCTACTGAAAAAGAAGAAGAGAAAGCGGAGAATGGTGGCAAAAAAGAACAAGGCATTCTTGATAGCCCAATTGTAAAAAGTATAGGAAGAACAGCCGCAAATATTATTACCCGTAGTCTTTTAGGCGCTCTTGGACTTGGCGGTAGAACCAGCAGAAGTAAGAGCAAAAGTTGGTTTTAAGTATTTGTTTGTTTCTCACAACGGGGCAAAGAATACGAAGAACACGGCGTATTTTTTGCCCCGTTTTTTTGTTTAATACTTTTTGGGAAATATTCTTAGTAAATAATTTGTCCGCGGAGGCTCTCCTGCAAGGGACTCTGTGCTGTTTACAAAAATTACAATTAATCACTAAGTTAAGACCTTTACTCGACACAGAGTCTCTTGGCTAGCACACAAGGCTAGGAAAGAAGACCCCAGCAGTACGAAAATAAGTAGTGAGGAAAATTTCAATATTGCTCTATTCTAGCAACTTTACCATTTTCATAATATACCCATTTACCAGCCTTCTCAGGGTAATAATATTTATAAGGAACGTTTTCAAAATCATGGATTATATCGCTCCAATTAGGCCAAAAGCCAAAGTATATTTTATCATTTGCCTTACAATAACCTTTAAGAACAAGATTATTGTCAACTTTTTTTTCAAATGAAAACGTACCTTTTCTATCTGAATGTTGTGAAGAAATTTCAATGGTATGACGTTCAGTATTTTTATGAATATTGTGATAATATCCGTTTCCGTTAATGGAAGCAATACTTAAGCTATCTGTCGGCGAAAATTTAATAAATAAAACATTTTCAAGAGAAAGGTGCAAATTTCTTTCCACTGTTTTTGGGTGAAAAGATTCAAATAATTGTTGAAATTTTGCTTTGATTTTAGTTTGAGGATAAGGGTTAATAAATCCAATACGAAATTTATTTATTGACGAATCATTTTTCAAATATATTCCTTCATCCCATAGTAGTTCTGCGACCGCTCCTTCATATGAAAGATACTGATTTTTAATTGTATTATAGTCATCAAAAAAATCAGTAAAGTCATCGCCATTTTTTAGAATTACTTCCTTTATTTTTTTCAAAGAGGCAATATGATAATTATCGCCAAGGTCTGACTCAAGTAATATACTTGCTGTATCTTTTATCTCAAGTGGTTTATTTGAACTTAAACGTTGTGCCATGTAATTTATATAACCCATCTTAGAGTAGCCATGCCTTTTGAATTCATTAAATAATGTACAATTCGGAAAACTTCTTGACCGCAATACTCCATCTAGGGATATATATTTAATTTTTATAAAATAGCCACTCTCACAACTTACTTCAGAAAGAATTTTCGCAAACATTTTTTTGCTCTTTTGTCCAAAGATCGTTAGATGGAAAAAGGTAAAAATTAATATTATAATTGATTTTTTTAGCACTATTTATAAGTGTTTCGAGAGTTTTAAAATTTATCTTTCTTATCCGCGTGGGGGCTCCTGCAAGGGACGCTGCGCTGTTTCCAAAAATTACAATTAATCACTAAGTTAAGACCTTTAGCTTAGCCGTGGTCTCTTGGCTTGCACACAAGGCTAGGAAGGAAGATCCCAGCAGGACAAAAAACTTCATTTACCTTAATGTTCTACCACTGTGCCCAAATAAAAATTTATTTCAACCTTGGTATTAGGTTTTACTTCAAACTCTCTGGTCTTTGAACCAATGTATCCAACATTCCATGCTTCAATTACGTAAATACCTGGCTTTATCAGTTTTTGAAAGACATCTTCTTTAAGGATGATTGAGCTTGTGTCGGTACCATAAAACCAAATAACTCCTTCATACATCCGATTCCCATTAATCCTATCAAAAATCTTTGAACTTACTAAAGCTGCATTTCCTATTGCAGTATCACGAACACCTGCAATACAATATGCCCCTTTCAATTTGTAAGGCTTTGTTGTATCTATGCCAGCTTTCAAAAAACTTTTCGTCATGTTACAAAACCTAGTACCTTGACATGAAGCTATAATGGCTGTTGCAAAAAGTAAGATGAATAGTTTCATTTAGTCTTTTTTATTAGGAATACTTTTCACTTTACTTTTAGGCAAATTTCTCCGAACAGTTACTCTTCTTTTGTCTACGTGGACTCTCCTTCAAGGCGCACTGTGCTGTTTACAAAAATTTCAATTGATTGCTAGGTAAAAACCTTTACCCGAGCCAACATGTCTTGGCTTGCACACAAGGTTATGAAAAAAGACCCCAGCAGGACAAATAGTTTAACAATAAATCTGTAACACTACCTAATTGCTTTCCCATAATCTGTTTTTTCTAAAGAACCAATAACTTATAGCAAAGCTAAGAATTGGATTAAATAATTCAATTAACCCAATATCAGCAAAAGGTCTTTTAAATAATCCAATGACTATTTCAAACGTCCAAAATACATGCATAACTAATAAGGGCAGTATATTGATAATTATTAAAACTCCGAAGAAGTAAACCGACACATAATTTAATTTTCCTTTAAAGGGTAGGCGTCTAACAATTAAAGTAAATACTGGAAACAAAAAAAGCGCAATAATCAGATTAATAATATAAAACCAGATTATTGTAAAAGAATCACCAGGATATACTTTTGGAAAAAGAACATATATAATTACTACAAAAAATATTTGTAGAGTAAAACAAACTGCTGCAAATTTGATTGATTCTTTCATTACTGAACTGTTACAAATGTTACTTTTTTTCCGCGTAGGTTCTCATTCAAGTGACCCTGCGCTGTTTACAAAAATTACAATTGATAGCTAAATTAAGACCTTTACCCGAGCCGGGGTCTCTTGTCTTGCTCACAAGGCCAGAAATAGGATCCCAACAGGCAAAATAATTTATTTTCTACCAATCAATCCTTTCTCATTTACCTTCAATTTGTTCTCGTTTTGAAGAAAGTTAATCACTGTCCAAACCTTTTCTTTTTTATATAGTTTTAGAGATTGCAGCAATTCATTTATTTCAACATTTTTTTCTTTTATAATTTCAAAAATTACAGCAGTAATCTTTTCAAATTCTGCGGATGTAAGCGGTGTATTTTTTTGTGACAAACAATAATCACAAACACCACACAGTTTCATTTCGTTGTCGCCAAAGTATTTGCCAATGTACTGACTGCGACATTTTTTTTGTAGCGTAACATAATGCTGCATTACTTCAACCCTTGAACGGTATTCATTTTTGCGCAGCAGGTATGCATCATTATCAAATGTCAGGTAATCTGCAGATGCTCTGCTTTGTACGAAATATATCTGTGGCGTTTCTTTTTGAGGTTGGTATTGGAGAACATTATAAGATTGCAATTCTTTAAGTTTCATTTGCAATTCATCCGTTGATATTTTGGCTATGTTACAGAGTTGTTTTTCGCTTACAGGAACAAGATTGTCAAATATACCCTGATAAGTTCTTAGCAAAGTTTTAATTACAAGTTCCATTAGAGGATGTGCTGTAATGAAGGTTTCAATTTCATCCTTGTTGCAGGTAAACCCAATCTTTGTGGCTATAAAAACCTGTTCATTAAAAGAGAGGTGCCCTTCTTGTTCCAGTGCCTTCAACACATTAACTACCTGTGTTGCATCCAATTTAAAATGGCTTACAAAATCTTTAAGATTGAATTCATAATACATCCCTTCTCCGCTACCAGTCTCTATTTGCAAATGATTAGCAATGGACTGATAGATTTTTTTTATTTCAGCTAAGGGGGGATATTTTACATCGGGCAATTTTTCTAAAGCATCATACTCCTGTTGGTTATAAAGTAAAACTGCAAATGATATTTTGCCATCTCTCCCGGCACGGCCTGCCTCCTGATAATAGTTTTCAAGATTGTCAGGTATGTCCATGTGTACTACTACACGTACATCAGGCTTGTCTATTCCCATGCCAAAGGCATTGGTACATACTATCACCCTTATTTTATTATTGATCCAGTTTTCCTGTCTTTCATTTCTTTCTTTTTGAGAAAGGCCTGCATGATAATAATCAGCAGAAATCTTATTGAGCGTAAGCAGGCTTGCAATATCCTTTGTTCGCTTTCTGTTTCTACAATAAACGATGGCAGTTCCCTGTACCTTTTGTAAGATATCAAGAAGCTTATTTATTTTACTTTCTGATTTAAAAACACTGAAAGAAAGATTAGGTTTTTCAAACGATTGGCGATAAATATTTTCTTCGGTAAATAATAGCTTTTCGCAAATGTCTTTTTGAACTTTAGGGGTTGCTGAAGCAGTTAATGCCAACATTGGTACATCAGGAAATTCTTTTCTAATATTGGCAATTCGCAAATAAGGAGGCCGAAAATCATAACCCCATTGAGAGATACAATGAGCTTCATCTATAGCAATCAGGCTAAGATTGAAAGCAGGTAAATATTCCTGAAATAGAGAAGACTCAAGGCGTTCAGGCGAAACGTACAAAAATTTATAAGCTCCATAAGCTGCGTTTTGCAATGTCTCTTTTACTTCATAATAGCTCATTCCACTCTGAATAGACAATGCAGATATGTTACGCTTTTTAAGGTTTTCTACCTGATCTTTCATAAGCGCAATCAATGGACTGATAACAAGACAAAGCCCATCCATAACCAAAGCCGGTACCTGAAAACAAATAGATTTGCCGCCACCCGTAGGCAACAATGCAAGCACATCTTTCCCCGACAAAACACTATTAATAATATCCTCCTGCAAAGGACGGAAAGCAGCATGACCCCAATATTGAAGCAGTATGTCTTTGGGAGTGGGCAAAGGTATGGTCTAGGTTTGTTTAAAGATAGCCTTACAAAGATGTTGTTTATTTTGCAATCAACAATACCTTCGGGTTTGTGTTTTTTAGTATTTAAATTAGCAATTAAATAATAATCAGCTAACCAATGCCCGAACAACAAAACATAGAATACAAACAAAGCTGGCACGATGATTACCTGAAATGGATTTGTGGATTTTCTAATGCACAAGGCGGTGTAATATTCATTGGCAAAGATGATAATGGCAAAGTAGTTGGCATTAGCGATTACAAAAAGCTGATGGATGAAATTCCCAATAAAGTGAAAGACCTGATGGGTATTTTGGTTGATGTAAACCTGCATGAAGAAAGCGGCTTGTACTATCTTGAAATAATTACACAGCCTTATACAGTGCCTATTTCATTACGTGGAAGGTATTACTACCGCAGCGGAAGTACCAAACAGGAATTGATTGGTGCAGCACTCACCGATTATTTACTTCGTAAAAGTGGTAAGACATGGGATGAAGTTAGTGAACCCATAGCTACCCTTGATGATATTGACGATGCCGGTTTAAAATCATACATAGCCGCATCTTTTCATGCCGGCAGAATTGCCGATGTGGAAGGATTATGCAAAGCAGATTTGATTGCCAAACTTCGGCTAGCAGATGATAACGGAAATATTAAAAGAGCAGCCATTGTTTTGTTTGGAAAGAACCCTGCGAAGTTTTTTAATAATTGTGTTGTAAAAATTGGTCGCTTTGGAAAAGACAGCAGTGACCTGAGATTCCAGGAGATTGTAGAAGGCAATATTGTTTATTTACTTAGAGAGGTGCTGGAACAATTAAACCGGAAGTTTTTTACCCGTGCTATTTCATTTGAAGGTATGCAAAGGATAGAGAAAGGTGAATATCCTGTTGCAGCACTTCGTGAAATGTTGCTCAATGCATTAGTCCATAGAAATTACTTAGGTTCATCTGTAGTACAGATGCGTATGTTCGACAACTACTTTAATATCTGGAACGAAGGTGAATTACCTGCCGGTATTAGTTTGGATTCACTCAAACGACAGCATCCATCACGTCCAAGAAATTTGCTGATTGCTGATGTATGTTTCAAAGGCGGCTACATTGATGCATGGGGAAGCGGCACATTAAAGATTATCAGTACCTGCCAAGAAGCTGGATTACCTTACCCTGAAATTATTGAACAGGATGGCGGCATATTGGTAACACTGTTTAAAAATAAATACAGCAAAGAACAGCTACAAATATTGGGATTGAATGAGCGACAGGTAAAAGCGGTGCTGTATGTGGTGGAGAATGGAAAAATCACAAATAGCGATTATCAGGAAATGAATAAAATATCAAAAAGAACTGCAACTAATGATTTGACTTCACTTGTAACAACCTTTCATCTATTTGAAAAGTCGGGAACTTTTGGTGCTGGAATCTTTTATCAACTAATAGGGCAACAATAGGGCAAATGGGGCAATGATAGGGTAAAAAAAGGGCAAGATATTCGACTCAAACGACTCATAAAGGACTCATAATTGCCTCAATCCGAGGTTGGCCCAGTTGGCTCAATATATTGGCCGCTTCTATAACGAAAAGAAATATGAATGAAAATCTCTCCAATCAAATACAGATATTCAAATCTATCTTCAAATGCAGAGAAGAGGTGGTTGCAGTTCGTTGGGAGAAAGAAAATAAAAGTGGCTATATGCCTGCCTATTTCTATGACCCGTATATGTATCGGGCTCATAAAATAAACGGAGGTACTCTTCCAAATACATTCCATCACCAAATTTACCTCACCCCCAACGGTTTCCATTTTAACCAAAGTGAATTTGCAACCAGGACAACATCGCTTAAGCCCATGACCAAAGCCCCGGCTGTGGGTGAAAGCAGTCCAACTGCTGCAATTGGTAATGCAATAATGTTATAAAAAAATGCCCAAAATAAATTGCCTTTAATGGTAGAATAAGTATGCCGGCCAAGTTGAATAGCAGTTGGTAATTTTTTTAACCCGCTATCCATTAATACAACCATTGCACTTTGTATAGCCAATTGTGATGCCTGGCTAAGTGATATACTTATTGTTGCTTTAGCGAGTGCAGGTGCATCATTTATGCCATCGCCTACCATAATGGTGGGTTGTTCATTTACAAGTCTTTCAATCACCTCAAGTTTTTGTTTGGGCGATTGATTGGCTATTACTTCATCTATTTGCAAAGTCTCTGATACCAATTTGCACTTAGCAGCATTGTCTCCACTTAATAAAATAGTTTTAATGTTTTGCTTTTTACAAAAGGCAATTACTGCTGCTGCCTCGGGTCTTACTTCATCGGCAATGTCTATCCATCCTATTGGTTCATTGTTTTTTATTACATACAAATTGTGAGTTGAATCAGTTATGTTATCACTAATGGCAGATGAACCTATAATGTAAATATTGCCTTCTTTATCTTCACCTCTAACACCTGTGCCTTTTATCTCTTCCGCTTTATTCCATTTTATATTGCTTTTAGTTTTCCATATTTCCGATATACTTTTTGCAATAGGGTGGTTGGATAATTTTTCTAATGAAAATACTATTTGCTTAAATTGTTCAGGTTCTATTATGGTTTCAAAGGCATTAATTTTAAATTTACCGTTTGTAAGTGTACCGGTTTTGTCAAATACTATTTGCTTAACGTTTTTAAACAACTCCATACTTTTTGTATCGGTGTACAAAATGCCTTCTTTGGCAGCACGACCAAGTCCTACAGCTATAGCAGCAGGTGTAGCAAGCCCCATAGCACATGGACAGGCAATCACCAATACAGCTATAGAACGCATCAGACTTTCCTGAAAAGTATGGTCAGCGATGTAATAATTAATAGCAAAAGCAATCAAGGTTATGATAAGAACAGCAGGCACAAAAACAGCACTTATTTTGTCGGCCAGTAATTGAACAGGAGGCCTTTGATTTTGCGCTGTCTTCATCATTTCAATTATACTATGACGCACAGATTCATTGTCGCCTGCTGTAACATAAGTTTTTACTGTACCGTTGCTTATTACACTTCCCCCTATGAGTAGGTCATTTTGTTTTTTAAATACAGGGACACTTTCTCCGGTTATTATAGCTTCATTTACTTCGGCTTCACCACTTAATATTTTACAGTCGGCAGGCACCTGTTCACCGGTTTTTATCAGCAGTAAATCACCAATTTTTAAATGGGTATTTTCTACCGGAAAAATATTTTCATTGTGTTGGTCATCGTAGGCTATCATATTTGCCATTACCTTCTCGTGGCGGGTCAGCTTTTTTATGGCTTCCTGTGTTTTTTCTACAGAAGCATCTTCTAGCCAATTGCCAAAAAATACAATGGTAATTATAGATGCTGCAGTTTCGAAGAAAATACGTGAACCATCGTTTTGTATTAAACCAATAATACTATAAACAAATGCAGCTGTAGCACCAAGGGTTATCAGCACATTCATATTAGGTACTCCCGATCGCAAACTATTGATTGCGCTTTTTCCAAAATAGCCCATTCCAACTATATAGACCGGCAGACACAATGCGAACTGCACCCAATAATTGTGAAGTATGTGTATGTTTAATACCATGCCTAAATGCCCAAGCATTAGCAGCAATGTAAATGGCAGGCAAAACCAAAATTTCTGAATGTTACTATGTAGAAAGGCTGATTTTTTTGCAACAATTGGTTTGCTTTCATCTGTTTGCACCCTATACCCGAGCAGTTCTATATTCTCTTTTGCTTTTTCTTTATTTGCAATAGCATCAATTGTTTCAAAAAGGACATCACCACTTATCGGGTTTACCGAAATTTGCTTCATCCCTTGTTTTTGCAACACTTTATTTACACTCAATGCGCAATTACTGCATGTCATTCCTTCTACTTTCCAATGCACTTTTTCCATAAAATTCTATTCTTAATTATCATTTACAAAGGTACTCAACACAGCACTTCATAACGAATGTGGATAGTCATATCTTTATTACATGGTTGCATTTTCCTGATTATTGGAATCATTTTTTGCAATACGTTTGCTTATGGAGATAACATTTACATTGTCCGAAATAAATAAAGCAGCTTCAGACATTTTTGCGATAGCAAAAGATAAAAAAGTATGGGCACTGCATGGCGAAATGGGAGCAGGAAAAACTACTTTTATACATGCGCTATGCGAATATCTTGGTGTAAAATCAGCAATTGGAAGCCCGACTTATTCCATCATAAATGAATATCAAAGTTCAAAGGTTGGAACTATTTATCACATGGATTGGTACAGGCTAAAAGATGAAGAAGAAGCACTGCATGCCGGGGTTGAAGATACATTGTTAAGCGGAAATTTATCCTTAGTAGAATGGCCCGAAAGAGCAGAAGGATTATTGCCTGATGATGCTTTTCACCTTTACTTAAGCCAGATTGATGAAAATACCAGAATGATTAAAATAGACCAATAAATGCTGTAAATGAAAAGGGCTTTATTGAAATGATCGTATTTCAATAAAGCCCTTCTACTATTATTTAGTAATTGAATAAATGCCCAAATGCACTTTAATCCCTGCTGCCTAATCTGCTCAACAGTTTCAACATTTCTATATATAGCCAAACGATTGTAACCATTAGCGCAAAACCACAATACCATTCCATATATTTAGGTGCACCCATTTCGGCGCCTTTTTCTATCATTTCAAAATCAAGGATAAGGTTCAATGCAGCTATGGCAACAACAAACAGGCTAATGCCAATACCTAGCATACTGCCATTTCCAAAAGCCATAAAATCCATTTCTACATTAAACATTCTCAAAATCCAGGTTGCAAGGTAAAATAATGCTATACCTACAGTTGCACTAAAGATGATGGATTTAAATCGTTCTGTTGGTCTTATAATTCTAAAATTATACAACAGAAACATAGCCACCGCAACCCCCATAGTTAGACCAACGGCCTGCATAACTATGCCGGGGTATTTTGCACCAAATGCATCGTTGATGATGGCAGAAAGTGCACCTAGACACAGGCCTTCTAATATACCATACAAGGGAGCAAGATAGCCGGCCCATTGGCGCTTGAAAGTAATAACAAGTGCCGTAATAAGACCACCAATCATTCCGGTCCACATTAAGGGCATCATAGTTTCTTGTTTGCCCTGATAATAAAGATGCCAGGTGAAACCTGCACCTGCAATAACCATAAGAAACAGGAATCCAAACTTATTCATTGCACCACGGGTGGTCATAACTCCCTGCTGCTGATCTTCTAAAGTTGTATTAAAGATTTTATCGGTAAGTGTTGGGTTTCCAGATTTAAAAAGTGCCATTTTTTTATTTATTTTAGTAACACAAATATAGAAAATCGATTGTTATAAGATTTAAAAAGTTCGTAAGTCATATTTTTAGATTTTATCTTCCTGCTTTTAACAATCATCTTCATTTCGGGCTGTAATTAGTACTTTTGCAACCTATTTTATTGAATTGCTCAATTGATTTTACCATGACTCATACCGAAGAACTTTTACAAGATGTAGTAATAAAATTTGCAGGCGATAGTGGAGACGGTATGCAGCTTACCGGCAGCCAGTTTACCAATAACACTGCTATGCTTGGTATTGATCTGGCCACTTTTCCTGATTTCCCTGCCGAAATCCGGGCTCCTATAGGTACACTGCCGGGTGTTAGTGGTTTTCAGCTACATTTTAGCAGCAGCCGCATTTTTACACCGGGAGACGATTGTGATGTGTTGGTTGCTATGAATGCTGCTGCATTAAAAGTAAACCTCAAAAACCTGAAAAAAGGCGGAAGAATAATTGTCAATACAGATGGTTTCGATGCCAAAAACCTACGTCTTGCTAACTACCCTGATGGTGTAAATCCAATAGAAGATGACAGTCTTACCAATTATGAAGTCATAAAAATTGACGTAACAAAACTTACAAGAGAAGCCCTTAAGGAATATGAGATGGGCACCAAAGAGAAAGACAGGGCAAAAAATATGTTTGTGCTCGGATTTTTATATTGGATGTATAACCGCGACATGGACAACACCATTCGTTTTCTGACCGAGAAA
>JANPGE010000164.1:0-13589 GCA_031423805.1 Segetibacter sp.
GTTGATGGGGTAGCCAAGGTTTTGGGGAATGCTCCATTCGTTGTCGGGACCTTTGCGGCAGAGGTAAATATCACTATTGCCATAGCCAGGTAATCCATCGCTGGTAAAGTATAGGGTAGCATTGTCTGCATGAATAAATGGGGCAATTTCATCACCTTTGGTATTGATTAAAGGGCCCATGTTTTTGGCAGGCCCCCACCTTCCGTTAGCCTGTCTATAGCTTACATAAAGATCATAACCGCCAAAACCGCCCGGCCTTGTGCTGCTGAAATACAATGCCCTGTTGTCGGGGCTAAGGCTCGGGCCACTGTCCCAAAATTCAGAGTTAACATTTAACCCCAGGTTTTCGGGCTCGCTCCAGCCGGTGGGGGTGTAGTAAGAAATGTACAAATCAAAATCACCTACGCCCTTGTCATAAATAGCCGCAAAAATGAGCCATTCACCATCCTGCGAAATGTTAATTGCGCCTTTCTTTGGTTCAATGTTTATATCTCCTCTTATCTTTCTTGATTTAGAATATTTTTTATTTGCCAAAATAGTACACTCTATAAAATCTTCGCGGTAGCCATCTCTGCGGGTAAAAACAAATACGCTGTCGTTGATGGTGATTGATGGGTAATATTCGCTTTCGGCGGAGTTTACACTGTCTCCCAAATTTTGCGGAGCAAATACATAATTACCCGCCGGATACTTGCCTGCATATTGCAATGCAAACTCGTAAGTGCTTTTGCGGTATTCACCGCTTTTGCGGCTTCTATCGTTGAGTGTTGATAGCTCAAGAAAATTATTGATGGCGACAAGTGCATCGCTAAACCTGCCCTGCCCTGCAAGGTTAATGGAATAGGGCAAATTGAAAAAGCGGAAATAACCTGTATCTATGGCCCGGCCTTTTTCAAAATATTCAATGGCCGTTTTATAGTCTTTCATTTCGCCATAAACATTGGCGAGGGAGAGGTAAGCATCAGCATATTTGTTATCGGTTTCTATGGCTTTTTCAAGCAGCGGAATGGCTTCTTTCAACTTGTCATCTACAAGGTATTCCATTGCCTTTTCATAAGTTGCAACAGCTTTTTTGTTCACCTTTTCGGCATCGTAAGGTTGGGCTGTGGCGGCAATAATAAAAAGACTGAAAAGGAATGAAAGAATTGATTTCATATAATATGGTTAATAGCACCTGAAGTTCTGATACTCCAATTACTATGCCCGTTAAAATTAGGTAATGGTTTGTTATAAAAAGGGTAAGAGTATTTAGTGAGGAATAAAAATCTTATGATATCTTTTTAAATTATTTGATTTTATGAACTTTTAGAATATCTTCATATTGTATTCTGTTTTAAATTAACTTTCAATGCAAATCAACGTTTCCTCTTACCAGTCGGGTTTGTATAGCATAATACTCATTTGTGATGGGCAAGTAAAAGATTATAAGAATTTATCTGTGCAATAATAAATAAATATGAAATCGAAAATACAATTTGCAATTTGCATATCTATTTGTTTATTACTTATAAGAGTCGATGGCTTAAATCAAATAGTAAAAATAGTAAATGTTCATGTAGATATAGCAAATAACCCTCCAACAATTAATTATCTAATGCGAACAAGAGACTATAGGTTTGATCGTATAACATTAACGCATTCAAACGAATCATTAAATACACAGGTTATAGAGGTGTTTTATAAAAAGTTTACTTGCTTAGAAAATTTAGTAGATAGGTATTATGATTCTACTTACGAAATCAATGCTGTTTTTCCATTTAACCTGAAGTTGTATGGCATTTTAGATACCTCAATAAATTGCCTAATTTATCCAACTGCCCCAATTTATGCTGATAGTTTTTTTCTGTCTGCCGCTCAAATCATAGCCCTGCCTATATCGTTTACCTACATTAATGCAGAGGTGGTAAATAAAAAGGTATTGGTGAAATGGGGTGTTGCACAGCAGGAGAATACTGAAAAGTATATTGTGGAAAGAGCCAATAAAGAACAGCGGTTTGTGGAACAGGCGAAGGTGCAGCCAAATGCATTGTTGCAGTATCAATATACAGATGAAAAACCTTTGGCAGAGGATAGCTATTACAGGATTAAAGCGGTGAACAAAAACGGTACATTTATTTATAGCAAAACTATTCTTGTAAAGGCCGGTAAGCAACAACCGGGCATAGTTGTAGCCCCAAACCCCGTTATAAACAAACAACTAAACGTTTACACCAACAACCTTGTTCCGGGTGGTTATTGGTTGCAACTTTTTTCTGTAGAAGGTAAAATACTTTTCAGCAAAAAACTTGCAATAAGCAATGGAAGTTCCACACATATTGTTGAATTGCCATCTACTATCAGCAAAGGGAATTATGTAGTAAAAGTGTTGTCAATAAATGATATGAATGTTTTGCAACAGTTGGTATTTGTGGAGTAGGTGTTAGTTATTAAAATTTTTAGTGAGGCTGTTAGTTAGCAGCCTCTTTTTTTGACAGAATGGGATTTATAAAAGGTATTTATTTACGGTTCAGGACTGGCCTCAAAAAAATGGCGTTAAGAAAATTTTGGTATAAGCCGTTAAGAAGGAAATGCTGTTTGAGCAACAATCGTGTCTCAAACAGCTTTGGTGACTGCTGCGAGTTCATTTCCTTTAGGCTTAGTACAAAATTTTTAGCCTTTTTTTTGCAGCCTTGATTTTTTTGTTTCTTTTTTCATCAAGGAAAAAAGAAAAAGACAGCATTGAATCTTCTTTACGGAACAGTCTGCAAATAAATCCAGAATTCAAAAAGCTCTTTACGCCACATTAATATACTTATGAATCTGCAAGCTCAACTCCCATTTGGGATTGGCTTTTATGTAGTCAATTATTTGAGGGGTCATTATAGCAGACCTGTCCCACTCGGGTTGCAGGTATAGTTTGCAATTTTCACTGACCAAAGCGGCATTTTTTTCTGCCCAGTCAAAGTCATTTTTATTATAAATAATCACTTTTAACTCATTGGCAGCACTTAGCGCTTCGGGTGTGGGTGATTTAAACTTTTTTGGGGAAACGCAAATCCAGTCCCACGTACCATTCATGGGGTAAGAACCTGAAGTTTCTATATTGGTTTCAAAACCGGCTTCTTTCAATTTTGTGGTTAATGCATCCAGGTTGTGCATGAGTGGTTCGCCACCGGTTATTACAGCCAATCTTGCCGGTTCCGCTGCTGCCTGCTGTACAATTGTTTCAATGTTCATTTTAGGGTGTGCATCTGCATCCCAGCTTTCTTTTACATCGCACCAAAAGCAACCTACATTGCAACCGCCTAGCCGGATAAAATAAGCCGCCCTTCCCTGATGAAAGCCTTCTCCCTGAATAGTATAAAAAGCCTCCATTACAGGCAGGGTTGTTATACCTTTGTTAGGGGGTAAAGTTGCAGTAATAATATCCTGTTCATGCACGTTATCCATTTTGCAAAAATAAAGTATTCATTTTCTTTATGCCTGTCAAGAATTCATAAGCATGATGCTTATCACTATTTTAACGAAATGAAGAAAAATGTTAATGGTAATTTTATATCATCAAAATCAGTCGCTTTTTTATCTTTTATAGGTACTTTTGATGGAAATTCTAATATTGCATGACAATTAAATTTAGTATAAACATGGTTCGCAGCAACAGGTTTAATTTATTTATGGTGCTTTTTACGGCAGTCTTTTTATGTTCTTTAAGCGCAATAGCACAGGAACCAAAGCCATTTGTAGCACATGAAGTAATAGAAATTGGCGGTGGTCAGAAGATAGAAATATTGCGTTGCAGGGGCGAAGGCCCTGTTGAAGAATGTGATTGTATATACTATACTGATAAACGTCAGAACGGAAAAAGACAATGGCAAAATGCCAACCAAATACGACAAGAGCAAAAATCTGCACAGTTAGAAGTGGCTGCGGCTAAAGAATTGGCCAAAACTGAAGCCCAAAAAATGGCCGAAGCAAGGGCAAAGGAAGCTGCTGAAAGAAAAGCCGCAAAAGAAAAAGAAAGAACTGCATCTTCAGAAACCAATGAAGTAATAGAAACAATTAAGGAACAGAATAATGAAATAAAAAGCAAGGGTGCTGTAAAAGCGAATGCATACAGAGGTTCGGCTGCTGTTGCCAAAAAGAAAGAAATGGCTGCAGAAACCAAAAAAGCTGCAATGTCGCTAAAAGAGATTGCCCGTCAGCGTGACTCTATTAACCGCAGTAAAATGCCAAAGCAGGATGAAGTAGTTGCTGATTCAGAATCAGAAACTCCAACTGTTGACAAAGCAGAAGTAAAGGCAACTCCTGAAAAGCCCGTGAAAGTTGAAGAGCCAAAAACACAACCTGTTATTACCAAGTCAGAAGAAAAAGAAATGACTGATACGGCAGGAGTTGTAGATTTTGAAACACTTAGAAAATTGGAAGAAGCTCATGGTAATACTTCTTATGAACCTCCTGTAAAAGCGGCAACAGAAGAAAAGCCAGCCCCACCGGAAGCGGCAAAACCTGTTGAAACAGAAAAGACTCCAACACCTGAAGAAGCACCTGCACCAAAGCCTGCTAAAGTGGAGGAACCAATGGTTGATACCACAACTAAAGCGTTGATGGTGGACACTTTGCAATCAGGAGGAAATATTCCTGTTCCACCAACAGATACTATTGTAAGCCCTGCCGATACTGATACAACAACTAACAACACTGAAGCTGTAGAACCTGTTAATATTCAAACAGAAGCATCAGGCAATGCTGAAGAAAGCCTGAAAGAAACCATGAAAGAAGAAATGTCTAAAGTGGAAAGCACTGAAACAAAAGCAGATGAAAAAGTAAATAAGAAAGAGAAAAAAGAAAAGAAAGCTAAAAAAGAGAAAAAAAGTAAAAAGAAAACTGAAGATGATCCTGCAGTAGAAACGCCTCCTACAGAAACACCGGTAGAAGATGCCCCATTAACTCCTTTGCAAAAAGCAGCAAAAGAGGCTGATTCTGTCAGAAAGGCTAAAGCTGAAACAGATACAACAACCTCGGCACCGGAAGAAAAGAAAGACTTTGGGGCCAATAGGAAGAATAGATATTACAATGCAACTCCAAATAATAACAGCGCTTTCGCCTCTAATTCATTTGAAGCTTTTGAGGCTAATAAAACCTACATGAATAAAAAAAACTGATAAGAATTTCGGGCAGGGCTTAAAAGAAAATAATCAAGCTTTAAATACTATTGAAAAAGAACCTGATAAGGCTAGTAATTTAAACAAAGTTTCAAAGTCATTTATTCCTCTGAATGCTGAAGTTAATATTAATGGACAGTGGCAAAAGGTTCAAATTGTAGACAAGGAAAGTGAATATCTTTATAAAATCCATTTTCAAGGTCTGAATGATAGCGCAGATGAATGGGTATCTGTAAGACAGATCAGGAATATAGACTCTACTTCCAAACCAATATCATTTCCCGAACAAATCAAATTAACTGACACAAAAGATTGTTCATTTACTCCACCTGTATCGGCAATTAATAATGCTGATAAATTTTCGGAAAAAGTAGGAAAACGAAAAATTTTCGAGTTGCTTACCTTCAATAATAAGGAGGGCAAAAAGAAAGGATTGACTTATTTATTCTTTCAGCAGGAACAACCTTATGGAAATACTGTTTCCTTTACTGCTTCACATGAAATGGTTTTGAAAAATGCGTTAGCCCCTGCCGGTGCTATGATTTATCCCATACGAACAAAATATAAACTTTGCGAAAAAGCAGGGCAAAATATATCAACCAAAATAATTGATGGAAAATTTAGTTGCTTCCGCAACAACAAAGGATTTTGGGAATGTGTGGCCGATTAGCTAACTAGCATTATGATTAATTGAATTCTAATATCTAGCTGCTAATATCTAAAATCTACTTACCAATTTTTCATGTGTTCCTTCACAATTCGCTCATAATTATTGGCATTTGTATTTTTCCAGTCAGGGTCATATTTTACAAACCAACTAAGCCACAACGATCTTGACATTCTCATAAAAAAAGGCTGTAATGCCAGAAGCGTAATACCATTTATGATTAACCAATACATAATGCTATTATCGTAGAGAGAAAACCCCAGCAACACCCACCATGCAATAAATGTAGCAACACTGTATGCTACTGTAAGTGCGTAACTCACATAACTTGTTCCATAATAAAAACCCACTTCAATTTCTGTAAGCTGACCACAAACCGGGCACTTTTCGTGCATCTTCATGTTGTTCTTAAAGTCATAAACGTGTTCAGTTACAAACAATTTCCCTTCTCTGCACCTGGGACATCTGTTGGTCAGAACTGTCCAAACATACCAGGGTTTGCTGTTGCTCATAAATATCTTCTTGAATAATTGACCACAAAGGTAAACAACTTACAAGGCCTTTTGTTGAATAATACTTTGCAACTGCTTAGCCGGCACCACGCCCGAGTGCCGCCATACAATCTGTCCTTTGTTGTATAAAATTAGAGTAGGAACACCTGAAACATTCAGCGATGATGAAATAGCGGGATTCTTATCTACATCAATTTTAAGGATGCGGATATTGTCACCCATTAGCGTTCTTAATTCTTCTAAAATAGGTTTCATCATTTTGCAAGGGCCACACCATTCTGCATGAAAATCAACCAATACCGGTTTTTCGCCTTTAATGATGTCGGAGAATGATTCTTTTGTTGCAGTACTCATACGAAAGGTTTTGTTATATAGTTACAAATACTATACCTGCATAAATTTCGGTACTTTTTGACAGTTTGTACATTTCTTTCAAAATAATATTGAAAGTATATTTGTAAAAAATAAGGCAATGACTATTACGACAATTAGAAAAAGGTTGGCCAATTATTTAAATGTTGCAGATGACAAAAAGCTAAAGGCAATATATGCACTTGTTGAAGATGAAATTGACCAGGAACAAATAGAATATTCTGAAGAGTTTAAAAAGGAACTTGACAGGCGACATGACTACTATAAAAATGGTGGAAAAATGATTAGTGCAAATGAGGCAAACAAAAGAATCGGTAAAATATTATCGGGTAACAAAAAATGAATTACAAGCACATTTTTGAGCCTAAAGCTTTAGATGAATTTGCTTCTGCAGTTGAATGGTACAAAGAAAGGAGTGAACGTTCAGCTGTTGGCTTTGTAAAAGAAATAAATGAAAAGCTAAAGGAAGTATGTTCTGACCCATTAAGGTATAGAAATACTTACAAAAAATTCAGAGAAAAGTCACTAAGCAAATACCCTTTTTGTATTGTTTATTTGGTGGATGATTTAGAAAAAATCGTAGTTGTTTCTTCTATATTTCATCACAAAAGAAATCCCCGAAAAAAGTTTAGAAAATCATAACTCACAACCCCTCCAAAATCACCTCCATCTTCACACTCCGGCTTCCTTTTATAAGAATATGACTGTTTGAAAAATTTTGCTTCGAAACCCATTGGGCTGCTTCGGCAGAATTTTCAAAGTACATAAATGAGTGGCTCACTTTACTAAAATCACCACCAACCAATAAAACCTTCTGCCATTCGAATTGACGAATTAAATCAACAATTGCCTTATGCTCGATAATGCTGTCTGCACCCATTTCCATCATGCCGCCAATCATTAGGATTTTGTGTGGCGCATCCATTTTGGCAATGTTTTCTATGGCCAGTTTCAAGCTGCTGGGATTAGCATTGTAGGCATCTAAAATAATATGATTGCTTCCCTTCACCACCATTTGGCTGCGGCTGTTGCCGGGTAAATAATTTTCTATTGCACTCACTATCTTGTCCAGGGAAATCTCAAAATGCCTGCCCACCGCCACCGCACACAGCACATTGGGTAAGTTATAATCGCCTACCAATTGAGTATTGATAACGGCATCAACACTGCCGGTCAGTTGCACTTTCAGAAACGTGTCCGATGCCAGCGCATTGCCTGTTGTGCCTGCATCGCCGGTGCCATAGGTCACCACGTTTTCAATGCCTTTACTCATATCCTGCAGGTAGTCATAATCGCTAAAAAGGAAGACCGTGCCGCCGTGCTGCTTTATAAAATCAAACAGTTCGCCCTTGCCCTTGCGTACACCTTCCAAGCCTCCAAAACCTTCGAGGTGAGCCTTGCCACAGTTGGTGATGATACCGTGTGTCGGCTCGGTATAGTGGCAATAGCCTTCTATTTCTTTCTGATGGTTGGCGCCCATTTCCAATACAGCCATTTCAGCATCGGGTTTTATTTTCAACAGAGTTAGCGGCACGCCAATGTGGTTGTTGAGGTTGCCCTCCGTTGTGTAAGTTTTATATTGCGTAGATAGCACCGCACTCACCAATTCTTTTGTAGTGGTTTTACCATTGCTGCCCGTGATGGCGATAAACGGAATTCCAAACCGTTCACGGTGAAACTTGGCCAGCAGTTGCAGGCTTTCCAGCACATTTGGCACCTGTATTATTTTGCCGTCCGGCGAATGTATTTCTTCGTCCACAATGGCGTATGCCGCACCTTCATCTATAGCCTTTTGCGCAAACAAATTGCCATTAAAATTAGGCCCCGATAATGCAAAGAAAATGTCACCCTTTTTCAGTTTGCGGGTATCGGTCTGCACTGATGGAAATTGCTGATAGAGTTCGTAGAGTTGTTCGGTAGTCACGGGTGGAAAAAGGTTTTATATGAGGCAAAGGTAATGTGGGGAAATGTAATGTCGATTGCGGTTTAGGTTATGTTATTTTTTATTGAGCCAACATTTGTACGGTGGTTTTTTCATAGGCAGCTTGCCCGTCAATTTTTGCGGGGTCGCACATTTTTACTTTGGTGATGCTATTGGGCTTTTTCTATGTCATGCAAAATTCATAGATGAATTCTTCCAAAACGAGGAGCAGATTGCTTCACTTCGTTCGCAATGACGGAAAACATCCTCCGTGTATCACTGTGACTCTGTGTCCCTGTGGTTCAAATTTACAAATGCAGGCATGAGTTTTTTATGACCCTCCAATCAAATAGCAGATTGCTTCACTTCGTTCGCAATGACGGGAAAAAGCTCCATAGCATTACAAATGAAGAATGGAGCGTCCCCGCAAAAATGACGGGGCAAGCAGCCAATGAAACGCCATCAATGCTCAAATGCCGGCCAAAAAAATCAACCACAATTATTTTTCTCCTTGCCCATTTTCACATTTTCCAATTATTCCTTTATCTTTCAATCTTAACTCTATTAACAGCATTTTATGAGAATAAAAGATATTAAGGTTTTGCATGGCCCTAACTATTGGAGTGTGCGCCGCAACAAGCTTATACAAATGCACCTGGACCTTGAAGACATGGAACAGCGGCCTACCAACAAAATTGAAGGTTTCAGGCAACGATTGGAGGCTCTAATACCCACCATGATAGAACACCGCTGCAGCGAAGATTTCCGTGGTGGATTTTTTCATAGGGTGGATGAAGGCACCTGGCTCGGCCACGTCATAGAACACATTGCGCTTGAACTGCAAACTCTTGCTGGTATGGATACCGGCTTTGGCCGTACCCGTACTACAGGGCAGGAAGGTGAATATTATGTAGTGTTTAGCTACATGGAAGAAGATGCAGGGGTGTATGCTGCAAAAGCTTCGGTTAAGATAGCACAGGCCTTGGCTGATAATGTGCCCTACGATCTGGAAACAGATATTCAGATGCTTCGTGAAATAAGGGAAGATACCCGTCTTGGGCCTTCCACCGGCGGCATTGTGGATGAAGCGGTGAAAAGAAATATCCCTTTTATCAGATTGAACAAACACAGCCTGGTGCAGTTGGGTTATGGCATTCATCAAAAGCGCATCAGGGCTACTATTGCAAGCACTACTGGCAGCATAGCAGTTGACATAGCGTGTGATAAAGAAGAAACAAAAAATCTGTTGGAAGCTGCTGAAATCCCCGTACCGAAAGGAACCATAATTCGCACATTAGAAGGGTTGGAAGAGGCTGTGGAAGATTATGGTTATCCGTTGGTGCTTAAACCTATTGATGGCAACCATGGCAAAGGTGCTACCACCAACATTATAAATTGGGATCAGGCCGTAAAAGCATTGGAAGCTGCACAGGTATATGGCCGCAGTGTGATTTGTGAGAAGTTCATTACCGGATATGACTTTAGGGTTTTGGTGATCAATCACAAGTTTATTTGTGCAGCATTGCGTACTCCTGCAAGTGTGGTAGGCGATGGGGTTCACACCATACAAAGGTTGGTAGATGAAGTGAACAAAGACCCAAGACGTGGCTTTGGACATGAAAAGGTGTTGACCAGTATTAAGATAGACAACTTCACGCATAAGATGCTGGAAGAGCTGAATTATACATTGGACACGGTGCCCCCAAAAGGTGAATTAGTGCTCCTGAAACCAACCGCCAATCTTAGCACAGGAGGAACAAGTACCGATGTGACTGACGAGGTGCACTCTGCGAATATTTTTATGGCAGAAAGAATCAGTAAAATAATTGGACTGGATATTTGCGGCATCGACATTATGGCCGAAGACCTGCGCAACCCCATCACAGAAAATGGTGGTGCCGTGCTGGAAGTGAATGCGGCACCGGGTTTCCGTATGCACATAGAACCTACTGTAGGCCTGCCCCGCAACGTAAGTGAGCCGGTGATTGAAATGCTTTTTCCTAACCGTGCAAATGGTAGAATACCAATTATTGCCGTAACGGGTACCAATGGTAAAACAACGACTACACGTTTGATTGCACATATTTGTAAAACGGTTGGTTACAAAGTTGGTTTTACCACAAGCGACGGTGTGTACATCCAAAATCAACTGATGATGAAAGGTGACTGTACAGGTCCTGTCAGTGCCCAATTTGTGTTGAAAGATCCAACGGTTGACTTTGCTGTATTGGAATGTGCAAGAGGCGGTATCTTAAAATCAGGATTGGCCTTTCAAAGTTGCGATATAGCCATTGTAACAAACGTAAGTGCAGACCACATAGGCATGGGAGGCATAGACAACCTGGAGCAAATGGCTAAGGTGAAACAGGTGTTACCTGAAACAGTTTTTCCTCATGGCTTTGCTATTTTAAATGCAGATGATGATTTGGTGTATGAAATGCGCAAAGGCCTTGATTGTAATGTTGCTTTCTTTAGCATGGATGAGAATAACCCCAGGATAAAAAAACATTGTGCCGATGGTGGTTATGCTGCCGTATTTGAAAATGGATTTGTTTCTATTATTAAAGGCACGTGGAAAATGCGGGTAAGCAAAGTGACCGATATTCCGCTGACGTACAAGGGTAAGGCTATTCATAACATCATGAATACACTGCCGGCTATTTTGGCTACTTACCTGTATAAGACCATTACGATTGACGATATTAAGCAGTCTTTACAAACATTCATTCCGTCTGCGGCGCAAACGCCGGGCAGGTTGAATATGTTCCAATTGAAAAAATTTCAGTTCTTACTTGACTTTGCACACAACCCTGCAGGCGTTGAGTTGTTGTGTGATTTTGTTGGGAAAATGGATATAACCAAACGTGTCGGAATAATATCCGGTACAGGTGATAGACGTGATGAAGATATTATTGAAATTGGAAAAATTTCAGGAGGTTGTTTTGATGAAATCATCATTCGCATGGATAAAAACTTGCGGGGAAGAACAGAGAGTGAAATAACAGGTTTGTTGACAAAGGGTATTGAGCAATCTAAACCAACAGGCGCCATTATAAAAGTGATACCCGATGAAGAAGAAGCAATCATGTATGCTTATGAAAATGCTATTCCGGGTTCTATAGCTGTGTTATTGGCAGATAAGGTTGATACTTCGTTGGAGTTTTTGAAAAACTTGCAGGATAAGGAATTGGAGTAAAGCGCAGAATTTTTTCTTGGTAAATTAAGAGGATATTGCTCACGGAAAGTACGGAATGGACGGAAATTGGTTTCTGTTGCTTCTGATTTTTCCGTGAGCATTAAAATTACGAGAATGACCAAACAAGAACATATTGATTACTGGCTGAAAAGTGCAAAGGAAGATTTGGAAACAATGAACTACCTATTTGATGGAGGCAGGTATCTCCATGCTTTGTTTTTCGGGCATTTGTATATTGAAAAATTATCGAAAGCCTTATGGGTAAAAAATAACGATAGTAATATTCCCCCAAAAATTCATAATATTCTGAATCTGCTTAAACAGGCAAATATTCAATTAGACGAAGCACAAAATATCTTTCTCTTGAAACTCAACAGATATCAAATTGAAGGAAGATATCCCGAGGATATCAATAACCTTTCTTCAATAACAACCAAACAATTAACTTTGGAATACATTGAATCTGTAAAATCAATAGGAGTATGCCTGATAGAGAAAGCAGTATAAATACAATTCGTGAATTTGTTACTGAATGTAATAAAATAAATTTATTGATTAACAAAGCTATTTTATTTGGCTCTGTTGCAAGTGGAGCAGCTACTCCATATTCTGATATAGATGTTGCATTGTTTTCTGATAAATTTACAAATAACATTCTGGACAATCTTGACTTAATAGGTTCTGTGAATATCCGCTATCCGGAAATAGAAGTACATCCTTACCCAACAAGTCAATATTCACAGGATAGTTTTATGATGGATGAAATAAGGCAAAAAGGCATCAATATATCCTTTTGATTTTTCTGCTAAATGGTCTTGCTAGTTCCTTTTTGTTTCTTCAATTATTTCCGTCTGAAACTAAACTACTCCTCTACCTTCTCCGGCCTCATTTGCGGAAATAGTAGTACGTCCTGTATAGAAGGTTGGTTGGTCATGAGCATGCAAAGTCTGTCTATACCAATACCAATGCCGGATGTAGGCGGCATGCCATATTCCAGTGCCCGGAGGAAATCGTAATCAATAAACATTGCTTCATCGTCGCCACGTTCCATCAGCTTTATCTGATCTTCAAAACGTTCACGTTGGTCTATCGGGTCGTTAAGTTCGCTATAGGCGTTGGCTATTTCTTTGCCGTTTACCATTAACTCAAAACGCTCTACAACATCGGCTTTGCTGCGGTGCTTTTTTGTGAGTGGGCTCATTTCCACCGGGTAATCAATGATGAAAGTCGGCTGCACATAATTGCCTTCACATTTTGCCCCAAACAGTTCATCTATTAGTTTGCCCTTGCCCATGCTTGGTTCTACATGAATGTGTTGCTGTTTGCACAATTCACGCAAACCTTCTTCATCCATTTCGCTTACATCTGTGCCGGTAAACTCTTTAATAGCATCATGTATGCTCACTCTTTTATAGGGTGCCTTGAAGTCTATTTCTTTATCGCCTACCATTACTTTTGTGGTGCCATTGGTAGCAATAGCCACACGTTCCATCAACTGTTCTGTAATGTTCATCATCCACTCGTAGTCTTTGTAGGCAGTGTAAAATTCCAGTACGGTAAACTCGGGATTGTGTGTGCGGTCCATGCCTTCGTTGCGGAAGTTGCGGCTAAATTCATACACCCAATCAAAGCCGCCTACAATCAATCTTTTCAGGTAAAGCTCGTTGGCAATACGCATATAAAAAGGCACGTCCAATGCATTGTGATGGGTAATGAAAGGCTTGGCCGCCGCACCACCGGGAATGCTTTGCAGCACGGGTGTATCTACTTCCAATGCACC
>JANPGE010000165.1:0-6233 GCA_031423805.1 Segetibacter sp.
CCATTTATTCATGCAGACAATGCTACCCTATACTTTACCAGCGATGGATTACCTGGCTATGGCAATAGTGATATTTACCTCTGCCGCAAAGGTCCCGACAACGAATGGAGCATTCCCCAAAACCTTGGCTACCCCATCAACACAATAGAAAACGAAGGCAGCCTTTTTGTAGCTGCAGATGGCAAAACGGCTTACTATGCCAGCGACCGCAGCGATACCCGTGGTGGACTTGATTTATATACTTTTGAATTAAGGGAAAATGTAAGGCCCGCAAGAACACTTTATGTAAAAGGTCACGTGTATGACCTAAAAACCGGTAAGGGTATCCCCAGCGCAGTTGAACTAATGGACAATGCTAACCAGAAAGCTGTTACTAATGTACAGACAGACGAAACCGGCAACTACTTCATCACACTGCCAATAGGTAAGGACTATACTTTTACCGTAAACAGGAAAGGATATCTTTTCTACAGCCAGGTTTTTCCTTTGAGTAAAAATGCACCCGACAGTACCTATAGCAAAGACATTCCATTGCAACCAATCGAAATCAATGCTTCATTGGTGCTTAAGAATGTGTTGTTTGAAACCAATTCTGCTCAACTGCTGCCGTTTAGCTTAATTGAAATAAACAAACTGCTTCAATTGCTTACCGAAAACCCAACACTTAAAATACAACTCAACGGACATACAGACAATGTAGGAAAGCCCGCCGACAATATTAAACTATCGTATGATAGGGCTAAAGCCATTGCCGACTATCTTATAACAAAAGGGGTAGGATTAAGCCGTCTCACTTACAAAGGATTTGGGGAAACCAAACCAATAGCGGATAATAAAACTGAATCAGGCAGGGCTTTGAATCGCCGAACCGAGTTTGTAATTGTAGGGCAATAAATGATTTTGGCGGAAAATTAATAGAACTCAAAATTTATGGCACGACATTAGAATGTTTATATTTATGAAAAAAATGAAAAAGATATTTTTGATTGCATCAGCAGTTTTGTTGATGACTTCCACATTGCAGGCCCAAAAAATATACAGTACCCGAACTGCAAAAATTACATTTTTCAGTAAGGCGCCACTCGAAGATATAGAAGCTAAAAACAGTGAAGTAGACAGTAAGCTTTCTACTGATGGACAAATGGTTTTTAAGTTACTGATAAAAGGGTTTCGTTTTGCAAATGCATTAATGGAAGACCATTTCAACGAAAACTATATGGAGAGTAGCAAGTATCCTAAAAGTATGTTCAGCGGACAGATTACTAATCTTAAATTTATCGATTTTAATAAGGATGGCAACTACCCTGCAAAAGTCAAAGGCAAACTTACTATAAGGGATATTACTAAAGAAGTAGAAGCAATAGGCACCATAGATATTAAAGAGGGCAAAGTAATAGCTAAGAGTAATTTTGTTATTAATCTTAAGGACTATGGCATCAAAGGGAGCAACATAGGCAGCAAAATTGCTGAAACAATCACCATACAGGTAGATGCGCAATATAAATAAATCATTTTAACCTGATTTAATTCACATTCGTTTTTTACAGCATTAAATTGCTCAAAATTCAGTTTTTGAGCAATTTTTGTATATAGGCTTCCAAATCCTATCTTTGCGCAGCCGGCAGGCGGATTTGTTTATTGTTCACCCTGCACGGTTTCTCTTTTATAGAACTAATAAACGACCCACTCTTTCCACTTTCGGAAATGTCCTCGTTTAAATAGTTTTTATAGAAGAATATTTTGAAGTCAGCTTCACAGCTTTGTTCTGCATCGTTGTGCCTGTCCCGCAAAATGCGGGGTCGCTAACTTCAACTTTTTAAACATTTTTCAACAAACTGTGCCGTCCATTCATTATTAAGCAGGCAGCACAAAAATTGTAAGTATATGGACATTCGCAACGAGTTAAACAAACGGATTCTTATAATAGATGGCGCTATGGGCACCATGATACAGCAGTACAAGCTGCAGGAAGCTGATTACCGTGGGGAACGGTTTAAAGACTGGCATTGTGACGTAAAAGGCAACAATGACCTGTTAAGTATTACGCAACCCAAAATCATTGAAGATATTCATCTGGAATATCTAAATGCAGGGGCCGACATTATTGAAACAAACACCTTCAGCAGCACCAGCATAGCACAGGCAGACTATGACATGCAGTCATTGGCTTATGAACTTAACGTTGCATCCGCCAAATGTGCCCGCAATGCAATCAACCGTTTTCTTGCTTCTGATGTCGGAAAAGACAGCAAAGGTGCATGGGTAGCAGGCGCCATTGGTCCGCTTAACAAAACATTGAGCCTTTCACCTGATGTAAATAATCCCGGCTTCCGCGCCGTTACTTTCGACGAAGTCGCAGCAGCCTATACCGAGCAAATAAAAGGATTGGTAGATGGTGGTGTAGATATTCTATTAATCGAAACCATTTTTGACACCCTTAATGCCAAAGCTGCAATTTATGCAATTCAGAATTTTTTCAGAAAAAGGGATGTTGCACAAAACTCCCCCCTTGGGGGGCCGGGGGGGCTCCCAATTATGATTAGCGGCACCATTACCGATGCCTCCGGCAGAACATTGAGCGGACAAACGCTAGAAGCTTTTTACAATTCCGTTCGTCATGCCAAACCTTTGAGTATAGGATTGAACTGTGCTTTGGGCGCTACGCAAATGAGGCCGCACATTGAAGAACTTAGCCAAATAGCAGAGTGTTATACATCTGCTTACCCAAATGCAGGTCTGCCAAACGCCTTTGGCGAATATGACGAGCAACCATCCGAAACCGCCCACATTATAGAAGAATGGGCAAAGGAAGGATTTGTAAATATTGTAGGCGGCTGCTGCGGCACCACACCGGACCATATCAAACACATAGCCGATGAAGTAAGGAAATTTAAACCAAGGGAATTGCCGGTGTTGGAAACGGAATTGGTCTAAACTTGATATCGCAAATTGCGATATCAAACTTGAAGTCACAAATTGTGACTTCAAGTTTATGCAAAATGAGATAAATTCTAAAAAATGGCCAACTCAAAAAGTGAAGTTGCAAAAATTGAAGATGGAGTAATTATTGATAAAATTTACATGGTTAGAGGCCAGAAAGTCATGCTGGATAAGGATTTAGCTGAAATGTATGATGTGGAGGTTAAAGTATTAAACCAATCCGTGAAAAGGAATATTACCAGATTTCCGGAAGATTTCATGTTACAACTAACAAGTTCAGAATGGGATTCTTTGAAGTCACAAATTGTGACTTCAAAGAATGAGGGTCGGGGTGGAGCAAGAAAATTACCCTTCGCCTTTACCGAACAAGGTGTTGCCATGCTTTCCTCTATTTTACGTTCAGAAAGAGCAATTCAGGTAAATATCCAAATCATCAGGGTTTACACAAAAATGAAACAGTTGTTAGTTGACAACAAAGACCTTTGGGTGAAACTGGAAAAAATAGAACAGGCATTGCTTCAAAAAGATGATGAAGTGCAGCACATATTTAAAGTCTTAAAAAAATTAATCGTACAGGAAGAAAAGCCCCGAAATGAAATAGGTTTTCTTGCCGGGAGAAAAAATAAAAAGAAATGAGTTCAACAATAAAACCATACCTCCGCCTCGCCGGTCTTGAGCCTTTGGTCATAAGACCCGAAACCAATTTTGTCAATGTGGGTGAACGCACCAATGTGACAGGTTCCAAAATGTTTGCCCGCCTCATCCGCGAAAACAAATATGAGGAGGCCTTGTCCGTAGCCCGCCAACAGGTAGAAAACGGCGCCCAAATACTGGATGTGAACATGGACGATGCACTGCTCGACGGTGTGCAGGCCATGACCACTTTCCTCAACCTGTTACAAGCCGAGCCCGACATTGCCAAAATACCGGTGATGATAGACAGCTCAAAGTTTGAAATAATAGAAGCAGGGCTTAAATGTGTACAAGGCAAGTGCATTGTCAACAGCATCAGCATGAAGGAAGGCGAAGAGAAGTTCATAGAGCAGGCCTTCATTTGCCAAAGCTATGGCGCTTCTGTTATCGTAATGGCTTTTGATGAAAAAGGACAAGCCGATACCAAAGACCGAAAGATAGAAATCTGTTCACGGGCTTATGACATCCTCACCAAACAGGTAGGATACGACCCCCAGGAAATCATCTTTGACCCAAACATTTTTGCGGTAGCAACAGGTATAGAAGAACACAATAATTATGCAGTTGATTTTATAGAAGCAACAAGAGAAATAAAAAAGAGAATGCCGCTTGCAAAAGTAAGTGGAGGAGTTAGCAATATCTCATTTTCATTTCGTGGAAATGATCACGTAAGAGAAGCGATGCACTCCGTATTTCTTTTCTATGCTATCAAAGCAGGCATGGATATGGGAATTGTAAATGCAGGCCAATTGGTAGTTTATGATGAAATAGAGCCTTCACTAAGAAAACTGTGCGAAGATGTATTGTTGAATAAAAACAACGACAACAACGAGGCAACAGAAGCACTTATCAACTTTGCCGAAACTGTAAAAGCCAAAGGCAAGGAAAACATAAGAGATGAAGTATGGAGAAATGATACAGTTGAGAAACGTTTGGCGCATGCACTTGTTAATGGTATTGCTGATTACGTAGATGCTGACACAGAAGAAGCAAGACAAAAATATCCCAAACCGTTGGACGTAATAGAAGGCCCGTTGATGGACGGAATGAACATTGTCGGCGACTTGTTTGGTAGTGGTAAAATGTTTTTACCACAAGTAGTAAAGAGTGCAAGGGTGATGAAGAAAAGTGTAGCGTATTTATTTCCATTTATAGAAGAAGAAAAGAAAAACAATCCACTGGCAAAACAAGGCGGCGCAGCCAAAGTTATTATGGCCACCGTAAAAGGTGATGTTCACGATATTGGTAAAAACATCGTTGGCGTTGTATTGGGTTGCAACGGCTATGAAATTATAGACCTTGGTGTAATGGTGCCTGCAGATAAAATATTAAATGCGGCCGAAGAGCACAATGCAGATATCATTGGACTTAGCGGCCTCATTACGCCTTCATTAGACGAAATGGTACACATTGCACACGAAATGAAAAGGCGTAAAATGAAGCAGCCCCTACTCATTGGTGGTGCTACCACAAGTCGTATGCACACTGCGGTAAAAATAGCTCCTCAATATGAAAATGGTGTGGTACATGTGTTGGATGCAAGCCGTAGCGTAACAGTGGTCAATAATCTGTTAAGCAAAGAAAACAAAGCCCCGTACCTGCAACAGATACAGAAAGAATATGCTGACCTTCAAACTCAATTTGATAGCAAACAGCGAAACAAACACCTGATTTCTTATGAAGAAGCTGTTATTACCAAGGAGCATTTTGACTGGAAAAATTATCAACCCGCCAAACCTGCTATTGATGATGTAAAGGTATTTGCTGAATATGACCTCGGCACTATTGCGCGGTATATTGACTGGGGTCCATTCTTTATTGGTTGGGAAATGCCCGGCCGTTTCCCCGAAGTATTAACCGACCCAATATTTGGCGTAGAAGCAACAAGACTTTACAACGATGCACAAAAATTGTTAGCACAAATTATTGAAGAAAAATGGTTTACAGCCAAAGGCGTTATTGGCATTTGGCCTGCATTGAGTAACAACAAAGACACTGTCACTTTACAAACAAAAGATGGTCCTGTAAACATCGAATCTTTGCGTCAACAATTGAAAAAGGCAGCCGGCCAGCCCAGCTATTCATTGTCTGATTTTATAAAACCAGCCCCCTCTAACTCCCCCAAGGGGGAGGATTCAATTTCAAGCCTTTCTGATTATATGGGAGCATTTGCAGTAACGGTGGATGGTGCAAGACAACACATAGACCGCTTTGCACTTGACCACGATGAATACAACAAAATAATGGTGCAAATATTAGCAGACAGAATGGTCGAAGCCTTTGCTGAATGCCTGCATCAGGCAGTGAGAAAAGAATATTGGGGTTATGAAAAAAATGAAACGCTTACCAATGAAGATTTGATAAGAGAAAAATACAAAGGCATAAGACCTGCACCCGGATATCCTGCATGCCCCGATCATACAGAAAAACTAAAATTATTCAGTCTGCTGAATGTGACTGAAAACATTGGCATAGAACTAACGGAAAGTCTGGCTATGAATCCGCCGGCATCTGTTTGTGGTTGGTATATTGCACATCCGCAAAGTCACTATTTTGGTTTAGGAAAAATAAACCGCGACCAATTGGTTGACTATGCTGAA